>CAYSRK010000194.1:0-13662 GCA_964433385.1 uncultured Spirochaetales bacterium | reverse complement strand
ACCATTATGGCCAAGCAGGACGGACTGATCCTGCCGCCGAACCCGGAACGGGTACCTGAGTACAACAACCTCTATGACCAGGCGAAAGAACCCGGTGCTTACGGCGTGGCATTTATCTCCGTCGGCCTCATGGTCAATACGGAATACGTCGATACTATGCCCGAATCCTGGGCTGATATCTTCAAACCCGAATACCGCGGCAAGGTAGCTCCGTTCGTCTTCCCCGGAACTCAGGGTGAGGCGTTTCTGATCATGGCTGCGCGGGCCAACGGCGGCGATGAAAGCAATATCGACCCCGGATTTGAGGCACTGAAAAGCTTGAAGCCGTTCCCTGCTATCCTCTCCGGCATCGATGAGACCAATCTGGCATTTGCTCAGGGAGATGTGTGGTTTACCCCGCAGATGCACGGATACGTGTATGAATACAAAGCTGCCGGCGGGAATGTGGAGTTTGTAATTCCGAAAGAGGGCGCTCCTTTGGCGCTTAATTCTGCAGCAATACCGATCAACTCGAAGAACGCCGACCTGGCGGAAATATTCATCAACTATCATCTGAGTCAGGACTGCCAGCAGGCATATGCAGAGGAACTGTACTATGCACCTACCAATAAAACCGTAGTACTTCCTGAAGAACTCGCCTCAGCAATGCCGTACGGAGAGGAAGAGGTGGGACGCCTGCTTATCCTTGACAACGACATCCTGAACGAAAAACGTTCTGAATGGACCGATCGCTGGAACCGGGAGATTCTTCGCTGACGTACCGGCAATTTCAGCGGTACATCTCAGCCCCCGTCTGCCGAAGGCGGGGGCACCCTCCGGCAAAGGATGGAACATGCAGCTGACAGCGGTCAGCGGAGCGTGCACTACTGCGTAAGGAGTACCGATACATGCAGAAGCTGAAACGAGAAACTGCTGCAGCCCCGGACAGGAAGCGCAGAACCCGCAGCACGGCAGCTAAGCGGCTGTACCCGTTTGCATTCATGACTCCGGGAATGGTGGTGCTTACCGCAGCTTTCTTTATCCCCATGGCGATGCTCTTCGTCATCAGTTTCTATTCAATGGTTCCCGGAAGCACGCAGATAGAACGTGAATTCACCCTTGGCAACTACGCCCGCTTCATTGATCCTTTTTATCTGGAGTCGCTGTTCATTACCCTCAGGATTGCTTTTTTCACTGCTGTGAGCTCGCTTGTTCTGGGGTACCCGCTGGCCTATGCCATCCATCGAAGGCATGGGGCAGGCAAGAGTATCCTGATGATTATTGTACTCACTCCCCTGCTCACAAATGTGGTTGCCAGGACATTGGGTCTGATGATAGTCCTCGGTCGCCACGGCCCTGTAAACCAGCTGCTCAGCTGGCTCGGCCTTCCGACCCTCCAGCTGATCCCGAGCGAACTCGGGATAATCATAGGGCTCACGCAGGTATTTATGCCCTATATGGTGCTTTCAATCAGCAGCGTACTGGAAAATATCGACTTCTCACTGGAGGAAGCCGCGCGCGACATGGGCGCATCCCCTTTCAGTGCCTTCAGAAAAATTATATTTCCGCTCAGCATGCCCGGTATCGTCGCCGGCAGCCTTTTTGTATTTCTGCTGAGCTTCAGCTCCTATGTCACTCCCCGCCTGCTCGGAGGGGGCAAAGTCATGGTTATGACCATGCTGATCTACCAGCAGGCTATGCAGCTGCTGAATTGGCCGTTCGGCGCTGCAGTTGCAGTGATTCTTCTTATTGTGAGCATTGTGCTTGTTACCAGCTATACAAAAATGACTGCCGGAATATCATCAGCAGAACGGACGCTCAACGAAGAGCAGGACACTATTCGGGATGCCGGCCGCCGTTCAGGAACACTGCAGCGGATACGTAACCGCATCTATGACGGGTCTGCAGCTGTATGGCGCTTTTTCAAGCTCAGAATGCCGCTCAGATACAGACCGGGAAGAGCAAAAATCGCTGCTGCAGTCGGCCGCGCTGTCCCGGGAATTTTGGCCGGTCTGGCAGTTGTTTTCATCATTCTGCCGCTCCCGCTGGTGATCATCAGCTCTTTTTCAGACTCACGCATGATCACGTTTCCTCCGACAGGTTTTTCCCTGCGGTGGTACACGGGAATTCTTGATCGCCTCGAATATGTCCGCTCTTTTCTCCTGAGCCTTCGGCTCGCCTTTCTGTCGATGCTCATATCGGTGACCATCGGTACATCAGCCGCACTCGGGCTTGTCCGCTACAGCTTCAAGGGACGCGAGATCATGCGTTCTCTGTTTCTCTCACCGCTGATGCTCCCGGCTGTCATCATCGGCATCGCTCTGCTGCGGTTTCTGGTTGTTCTGAGGCTTGTCGCAACCTTTCAGGGAATCCTGGCCGCGCATCTGGTTCTTACCACAGCGTATGTTGTCAGAACGGTGGCTTCCAACCTGGTCGGGTTTGAGTACTCCCTGGAGGAAGCCGCCCGCGATCTTGGAGCAGGTCCGCTCCTGACTTTCAGGAAAATTACTCTTCCGCTGATTAAACCCGGCCTGATAGTTGCGGCAATATTTGCCTTTATCGTCTCTTTTGACGAGACTACCGTAAGCATATTCATCACCGGAGGCCGTACCATTACCTTGCCGGTGAGAATTTTTTCCCAGCTGGAATATGGTCTGGATCCGACAGTTACCGCAATATCGAGCCTGCTGATAATTTTTATCGTTATTATCGTTGCTGTAATAGCGAAAGTGTTCGGACTGGAAAAAATCAAGATGAGATAACGGAGCTGTTCATGGTTGAAATTCGTGACGTGTACAAACATTTTGGAACTGTTCCTGCTGTTGACGGGGTATCTCTTTCCATAAAGACGGGAGAACTGCTGTGTCTACTCGGACCGAGCGGATGCGGAAAAACCACGCTTTTGAGAATACTGTCCGGTTTTGTCACCCCCACAAAGGGAACGGTTATCATGGACGACCGCGACGTGACCTATCTCCCTCCTGAACGGCGCCCTACTTCGCTGGTGTTTCAGAACTATGCCCTCTTCCCCCATATGAACGTATTTGAGAATATCGCCTTCGGTCTCAAGGTTAAAAAGCTTCCCCTCTCACAGATACGGGAGGAGGTCTCAAAGATGCTGGGGCTTGTCGGACTGTCCGGCATGGAAACCAGATCAATCCGCCAGCTTTCCGGAGGACAGCAGCAGCGTATAGCTCTTGCACGGGCGCTGATCATGAAACCCACTGTACTGCTGCTCGATGAGCCGCTCTCGAATCTTGATGCAAAACTCCGCGTGGAAACCCGGCTGCAGATCAGAAAAATTCAGCAGCAGGTGGGAATAACCTCCGTATTTGTAACCCATGACCAGGAGGAGGCTCTTTCGATATCTGACCGGATTGCCATCATGAACAAAGGGAAGATAATGCAGATCGGCACACCTGAAGCCATCTACAGCCAGCCGGAGTCGCACTTCGTCGCTGATTTTATCGGAAAATCAAATTTTCTTCAGGGCACGTACAAGCCGGCCGAGAATGAAGCGCATCCCCAGCCCGGAGATGCCGCCTCGTTTGTCCTGAAAAACGGAACCTCTGTCCGCTGTCTATCTGCAGACATTCCTGCCGGACAGGCTCGCCTTCTTCTGCGTCCGGAGCACCTGAGTATTTCTGCTGAGTCCTCCGGCAACAGTTCGTGCAATGCAATAGAGGCAGTGGTAGAAACGGTCACCTTCCTCGGAGAGGTGGTGTACTGCCATGTGCGGACCGGCTCAGATGAGCTGCTCATTGTCCCGCTCTACGGAGCACAAGCCATTCACAATACATGGACCCGGGGAGATTCGGTGACGGTTACCTGGGAGTATACCTCAGGCCGCGTTTTAGACAGCTGAATCTGCCGGATGCCTGATACAGCACCTCGCCCTGCCATCTTCTCCAGCGGCTCTATTGTCATACCCCCTCCATCTGGGCTACAGTATCGCCGTATATAGGAGGTACTGCCGATGAAATTCATCTGTATCGGGAAAAACTATCTTGCCCACGCGAAAGAGTTCGGAGGAGCCGCCCCCACTGAGCCGATGTTCTTCTTCAAGCCTGACAATGCGATCCCCACCGTACCCGGCACCTTCCCCTACCCCTCATTCTCCTCAAATGTGCACTTTGAAACAGAGCTGACCGTACGGATCGAGCGACGGGGAAGAGATATCCCTGAAGCAGATGCGCAGGCATACTACTCCCAGGTTTCTTTGGGCATCGACTTCACGGCCCGAGACCTGCAGGACCGGCAGCGCGAACTCGGCTTTCCCTGGGAAGTGTGCAAAGCCTTTGAAGATTCCGCTCCCACAGGCCCCTGGATCAGCCTTTCGGACCTCGGCAAGGAGATCCAGGATCTCTCCTTCGACCTGACAGTCAACGGAACCGTCAGACAGAAGGGCTATACAGGGGATATGGTGTTCAGCGTCAACCGCCTGATCTCCCACGTATCCCGTTTCGTTACCCTGGATCCGGGAGATATTCTCTTTACCGGCACGCCGGAGGGAGTCGGAGCCGTTCTCCCCGGAGACATCCTTGAACTCTCCCTGGAAGGAAAGAAGCTTCTCAAGGTTACCGTCGTCTGAAAGCGGACGGCACAGAGAGGATACCGGTATCAAGGATCGGCCGGGCGTTCTGCTGGTACAGCCGCCCATCTACGACTTTGCCCTCTATGATCTCTACCTCCATCCCTATGGGCTTGACCGGCTGGCTGCGTGGTTCAGCCGGGGAGGGTACCGCACGGTATCTGTCGATGCGCTGAACTGGCGGGACCCGCAGTCCGCATCAGTTCTCGGCCCGGTAAAGCGCCGTGCTGACGGCACCGGAAAATTCTTCCGGCAGCCGGCAGACCTCCCTTCCGGCGTGCAGCCCATACCCCGCCGCTACAGCCGCTACGGCATCCTCAAGGAGGTGTTTGCACAGCGTATCAGCAAGGCAGCGCCTGAAGCCGATCTGGTCTGCATCACTACCGGCATGACCTACTGGTACGAGGGGGCAGCGGAGGCGGCGGACCTGGTCCGCAGCGCCGCACCGAAAGTCCCGATCGTTCTCGGCGGCATCTACGCCGCCCTCATGCCTGATCACGCCCGCGCAGTCACGCAGGCTGACCTCGTGGAAACAGAGGGAAGCCTGGAAACGCTGAAAAAGTTCCTGCACAGACGCCGCCTCCCCCTGCCCCCCGGGCCCGTTCCCCCCTACCCCGATGCACGGCAGCTGCTCCGTCCCGGCCAGTCTGCCGGGGTGCTGCGTCTCAATCAGGGATGTCCGATGAACTGTTCCTACTGCGCCTCACGCCTGATAGACCCGGTATTCAAGCCGGGAGCACCCCGGGAAGCGTTCGCCTATGTACAGGACCTGCATCGGCTCTTCGGCACCTCCCGTTTCGCCTTCTACGATGACGCGCTGCTCGTGGATAAGGAGCGGGTGCTTGTTCCGTTTCTTGAGGAGGTTATCAGGAGCGGGCTCGACCTCTCATTCTGTACCCCGAATGCCGTTCATATACGTCACATGGACGGTGAAACTGCCCGCCTCATGAAAAAGGCCGGCTTCAGCGAGGTGCGCATGGGTTTTGAGTCATCTTCAGCGACGTTTCATGAAGCCCAGGACCGGAAGTTCACCCTCGAAGAATTCTCCCGCACCCTTACGGTTCTCCGGGAGGCAGGCTTCACCCGAAGCGAACTGCCCGTCTATATCCTCGCCGGACTGCCGGGACAGCGGGCTGAAGAGGTTGAGCACTCCATCCGGGAAGCGGCCGCCGCCGGGGCAAGCGTCTCCATAGCCGAATACTCCCCGGTCCCCGGGACTCTGATGTGGAACGAAGCAGTGAAAACCTCACCGCTGCCGCTTGAGGAACAGCCGCTGTACCACAACAACAGCTACTGCGCCGCAGAGTGGAGCGGACAGACGCGGGAGGATGTGCAGCGTCTTAAACTGCTCGCCCGAAGGACACGGGAAACAGAGTGAAAGTCAGCCGCCGAACAGCACCCGCTCAAGCAGCAGCGGATTTTTTACCTCTATCCTGCGCCTGCTCCTCTGTATCGCCCCCTCCCGCTCCAGTTCAGCCAGCACCCTTGAGACCGCCTCCCGGCTGCTGCCGAGCATCTCGGCCAGGGTTCCCCGGCTGACCTCCAGCTGCATTGCCGCACCGTGTTCGCTGATCCTCTGCTGTTTATCGAGTTCTTTGAGAATATAGGAGGCAAGCTTCTGCCTGATCGTTTTCAGGGACAGAAACTCAAGTTTATCGAGCAGGGACAGGGTATGCACTGACAGATGCTCCAGATACCCTGTGAGAAAACTGCGGTTCGCCAGACATTCGAGCAGCAGCTGAACATCAAGTTCAAGAACTTCCGCCGCGCTGTCGGCAATGATCCATCCCGGATAGAGCGCATCCGCCGAAAAGGCAGCCATCTCTCCGAAGGTTTCACCGGCGTTCAGGACCCGGATACAGTACTGTGCACCCGAGGGGAGCATCCGGTTAATCGAGAGGGTGCCGGAACAGAGGAAACTGATGCCCCGGCAGAAATCATGGGGGGTATGCAGAATATCGCCTGCATCAAGATTGATCCTCCTGCCCTCACGTTCAACGCGCTGCATCTCCTGTTCGGTGAGCAGGGAGAGAAGTCCCGTCCGTTTCATGCTCCGCCTTCCCTTCATTGAGCCTCGTCACCCCCCGGTCCCAGTAAATAACGGATACGGGGCAGGCTTTCTGACACAATCCGCACTCAAGACATTCCCGGGCAAGGATCGTTCGCTTCTTTCCGTCCTCTTCCCGGGTGATCGCCCTGCTGGGGCAGACCCGCTCGCAGGCGCCGCATCCGATACACGGCTCGGTCTCGATGCGCATCCTCCGCCGGGAAAAACGGCCGGTAACCGCCAGCATAGCCCCTAAGGGACAGATTTGTCTATGCCAGAGCGATTCATGAAAGAATAACGATACCACGGGCGCTGCCAGCGTAAGGTAGAGCAGAACAGGCAGCTTCCGGCCGCTGCGCTGCATAACCACCATAGTCGCTGCAAGCAGTACCAGAAACACCAGCCGGGGCCAGACCCGGTTCAGCGTCCGCTGCGACGGTTCTCTCCGCTTGATGTTCAGCTTTTTCATCAGTCGGCTCTGACCCCTGAGAACCGTGCCCATGGGGCAGATCCATCCGCAGTAGAACCTGCCGAAGAACAGCGAGAGACCCAAACCCGATACAGCGAACACCAGCAGCCACAGCTGTGACTTCCCCTGCAGGACGAAAAATAGGAACAGGGCCAGAAATATCGTCTGGGATACCGTGCGCAGCTTCTGTACAGCAGCAGTTCTCATAATCAGTCACTCTCCTTACCTCCCCGTCTGCGTGCAGGTCGGCAGGAGCAGACTATCCGGTTTTTCCCCGCATTCATGTGATAATTGTCACATATTCCCGAATTTTCCATCTGAAAAGCAGGAGATATGAAAAAAGACTTTGCGGGATCGAAAACTTACGCTATAGTCAGCCTAGAAGAGTCAGCTGAGAGGGGTGCATATGAGTATTTTTGAAGCAGTCATGGTCATTTCCTTCGGAGCCGCCTGGCCGGCCTCCATCTACCGGTCCTACACCTCCCGCTCCACCAAGGGAAAGAGCCCGGTCTTCCTGATCATTATCTGCATCGGGTATATGTCGGGAATACTCCACAAGATATTCTTCGTCTACGACGTCGTTATCGTGCTCTATATCCTTAACCTGATCATGGTCAGCACAGACCTGGGGATCTACGTCAGGAACAGGAAGATCGAGCTGGCTGCCGGTGAGGCGTAATTCAGCAGCTTCAACGGAGCTTACTGCCCCGCTGACCTGCCGATGAAACCCATCAGATTGTAGACCAGCTGAGCGGCGGTAAACTCACAGAAGTGCAGACCCGCAATCGGGGAAAGCTCAACGACATCGCACCCGACGACCCTCCGCTGGGCGCATATCGATTTCAGCATTCCCATCAGCTGATACCATCCAAGTCCCCCGGGGACCGGTGTTCCGGTAGCAGGCATGATCGACGGGTCGAGCCCATCGACATCAACAGTAATGTAGACCGCCTCGGGAAAGTCCTCCGGCAGCTGCAGGCGGGTAAGCTCTCCCGCTGCCGCTTCCTCGGCTGTGATGCCGAGGATCTGGTGACCGCTGATGTAGTCCGCCTCCTCGGTGCAGATGCTCCTGAGACCGATCTGGTAGAGCGGCAGTTTCAGTTCCTCTGTTATGCGGCGCATCACGCTGGCATGGCTGTAGGATGATCCTCCGTAGGAGCTGCGCAGG
Source organism: uncultured Spirochaetales bacterium (assembly GCA_964433385.1). Lineage (GTDB taxonomy): Bacteria > Spirochaetota > Spirochaetia > JABMQR01 > JABMQR01 > M55B182. The sequence continues at coordinate 5,408 of CAYSRK010000194.1, read as the reverse complement.
TCGGCATGCGCGTCAAACTGGATGACGCCGATGCGGGAAAACCTGTCGGCGCACGCCGCTACCGGGGCAAATGTAACCGAATGCTCTCCGCCGAGAGTCACCGGAACCGCACCCGCCGCGAGCGCCGCTGACGCCGCTCCTGATATTCGCGAAAAAAAGCGCTCCAGCGGCTCTCCCTCGAGCCGTCTTACCTCCTCCTGCGTATGGATGCCGTACTCCGCAGGAATTCCCGTATTGTCATAGAGCTCGAGCTGGGAGGATGCTGCAATAATCGCCTCAGGTCCCGCATTCGTGCCCCCTCCGTAGGAAACCGTCTCCTCAAAGGGAACGGGAATAACGTGGAACCGCGAAGAGAAGGGGTCTCCGTTGGGGATCTCGGAGGAGAGGAACCACCGCGGCCGGTTCATGAGAGCCTGCTCCTGAACTCTTCGTAACCGAAGGTGCGGATCACCCGGTAAGAGTCATCGGCGGGGTCAAATACGGCGATTGAGGGGAGCCGGACACCGTTGAAGGTGGTAGTCTTTACCATAGTATAGTGGGCCATATCGGTAAAGACCAGCCGGTCACCCGGCTTCAGGGGGGCATCAAAACTGTAGTCTCCAATCACATCCCCGGCGAGGCAGGAGAGCCCGCCTAAACGGTAGGTATACGCCTTCTCCCCCGGGGATCCTGCGCCCCAGACGGTCGGCCGGTAGGGCATCTCAAGCACGTCGGGCATATGACAGGCGGCAGAGGTGTCGAGGACCGCTATTGCCATCCCGTTGTGGATGACATCGGCAACTGATGCTACCAGGACGCCTGAATCTAGGGCGACAGCCTCACCCGGTTCCAGATAGACGGTTACCCCGAAGCGTTTCCGTATGGAGAGCACCAGGTCGGTGAGAAGGTCGATCCGGTAGTCAGGCCGGGTTATATGGTGGCCGCCTCCCAGGTTGATCCAGGACAGACCCTGCATCCAGCGGCCGAACTTACGCTCAAGGACCTTCCACGTGCGCACCAGGGCATCGGCGTTCTGCTCACAGAGGTTGTGGACGTGAAACCCCTCCACACCGCTGAGGTTGTCGCCGTCGAACTGGCTCACCGGAATACCGAGCCGGGAATAAGGGGCTGAGGGATCGTAGAGGGGCACCTCGGCCTCCGGCTGTTCGGGGTTGAGGCGGAGACCGATGCTGAGGGAACCGTTCAGGCTTTTTTGGGCAAGCAGGGGGCGGAAGCGGTCGAGCTGCGCCTGAGAGTTGAAGATAACATGGTCACTGTAGTTCAGGAACTCCAGCAGCGTCGGCTCCGTGTAGGCTGGGGAGTAGCTGTGGACCTCTCCCCCCATCTCCTCCTGCCCCAGACGGGCCTCATCGGGAGAGCTGGCGCAGACCCCATCAAGATACCTGCCGATAAGCCCGAAGGTGGAAAACATGCTGAAGGCCTTCAAAGCAAGCAGCACCCTGGCCCCGCTGCGTTTCTTCACCCCGGCAAGTATCCGGAGGTTGTTCTCCAGCGCCTTCAGGTCCACAACATACGCCGGTGTCGGCACCCGCTGCGGGTCGAACTGGAGACGGCTGAACCGGGTCTCTGCTTCCACGCTCAGACCTGCTGCGCCAGCGATACGACGTTCCAGGGCAGCCCGTAGACTCCCAGATCCTTCAGGAACGGGTCGGGGTCGAACTGCTCCATGTTGAAGACCCCTGCACCCTTCCACGTGCCCTCGAGCAGCATCTTAGCCCCCACCATCGCGGGAACTCCGGTGGTATAGCTGATCGCCTGGGAACCGACCTCGGCAAAGGCTTCCTGATGGTCGCAGATGTTATATATATAGCGGGTGAGAGGCTTACCCCCCCTGCGGCCCGAGACGATGCACCCGATGCAGGTTTTTCCCCGGGTCCCTGCCCCAAGGGAGGAGGGTTCGGGCAGAACAGCCTTGAGAAACTGCAGGGGGATAATCTCGTGCCCTTCATAAAGAACGGGGTCTATCCTGGTCATGCCGACGTTCTGCAGAACGCGCAGATGGGTAAGATAATTCTCCGAAAAACTCATCCAGAACTGCGCCTTTGTCAGCGAGGGAAAATTACGCACCAGCGATTCGAGCTCTTCGTGGTACATCCGGTAAATCATGTAGGTCCCCACCTCCTGCGGACAGGTGAAACTTCGCGAAAGACTCATCGCCGGGGTTTCCTGAAACTCTCCCCCTTCCCAGTGACGGGAGGGGGCAGTGACCTCACGGATGTTGATTTCCGGGTTGAAGTTGGTAGCGAACGGCCGCCCATGATCTCCTCCGTTGACATCGACTATATCGAGCTCAAGGATCTCATCAAAGTCATGCTTGGCAAGATAGGCGGTGAAGACATTGGTCACTCCGGGATCGAATCCGCTGCCCAGAAGTGCGGTCAGCCCGGCATCCTTGAACCGCTCGTGGTAAGCCCACTGCCAGGAGTACTCGAATTTCGCCGTCTCCCGGGGTTCATAGTTGGCAGTATCAAGATAGTTCACTCCGGTCCGGAGGCAGGCCTCCATGATCGCAAGGTCCTGGTACGGGAGGGCAACGTTGATAACCAGATCGGGTTTGAACCGTTCAATCAGAACCGCGGTCTCCTCGATGCTGTCCGCATCGAGGCGGGCGGTCTCTATCCTGCGGTCCAGCTGGGCGGCTATGAGGTCGCATTTCGCCTTGGTCCTGCTTGCAAGCATGATCGATTCAAAGACCTCAGGCACCTGAGCGCATTTATGGGCTACAACCTGGCCTACCCCTCCGGCTCCGATTATCAGTACTCTCGCCATTGCATCACTCTCCCTTGCCGTATGTTTTTTTCAGCGGTCCGGCTGGCGACGGCTACCGCTCGTAGTAGGTATAGCCCCGCAGACCCGACTCAAACCGGGCCACGATATCCTTTCTCTCGCGGGGGGTAAGGTACCCTTCCCGAACGGCCCGCTCGGCCTTCTGCCTGAACCGTTCAGCGACCAGTTTGACATCGTACTCCACATACTCCAGAACATCCGATATCGTGTCTCCCTCAATCTCGCGGATAAAGTCGAACGATCCGTCTTCGTTGATCCGGATGCTCACTACATTGGTGTCGCCGAAGAGGTTGTGAAGGTCCCCCAGCGTCTCCTGATACGCACCAACGAGAAAAGCGCCGATGTAGTACTCGGCATCCGAATCTACCTCATGGAGGGGCAGGGTCCGCTCCAGATCATGCATGCCGATGAAATGGTCGATCTTGCCGTCGCTGTCGCAGGTGATATCGGCCAGCACGGCCTTGCGTGTCGGCCGTTCGTTGAGGCGGTGGATCGGCATGATGGGGAATACCTGGTCAATCGCCCAGGCATCCGGCAGCGACTGAAACACGCTCAGGTTGGCGTAGTAGATGTCGGCCAGGGCATCCTCAAGGTGCTCAAGTCCCGGAGGAGTCCGCTTGCGATGCCGCGTCTCGTCTGCAATCCTGCGCATGACCAGCTGGAAGAGATTTTCTGCGAACGCTCTCTGCCGCAGTGAAATCTGTTCGGCCCTGAACTGCTGCCGGATCTCATCGCGGTAGTAGAGAGCATCGTTCATGCACTCCTGCACATTCTTCTGGTTTACCGAGGTGTAGACCTCGTAGAGGTACTGAACCATCTCGGGCATGCTCCCCACCGCTTTCTCATCAAGCGGCTTCGGCGCGAAGCAGGCGGTATCAAGAATATTCATCAGCAGTACCGAATAGTAGGCGACTGTGGCCCGGCCCGATTCGGTGAGGATGGTCGGATGCGCTATGCCCTTGTCATCAAGGGCGCTCATCACCACCTCGACCACATCGCTGGTATACTCATCCAAGTGGTAGTTCTTGCTGTACTGGTAGTTGGTCTGCGACCCGTCGTAATCAACCGCAAGTCCTCCCCCGATGTCGAAATACCCCATCGGGGCTCCCTCCTCAACGAGGTCGGCATAAAAGCGGCCCGCCTCCATGACCCCCTGGCGGATATCCCTGATGTTGGGTATCTGGGAGCCGAGGTGAAAGTGGAGAAGCTTGAGGCAGTGGATCATCTCCTGCCCCTTGAGCGTATCGACTGCGTCAATCAGCTGTGAGGGGGAGAGTCCGAAGATGCTGCGGTCTCCGCCGGACTCGCTCCAGTTGCCCCCGGCCCGTGTCGAGAGCTTCAGCCGCACCCCGATAAGCGGCTCTACCTTCAGCGCCCCGGAACGTTCGAGAATCAGGTCGAGCTCACCCGGCATCTCAATTACAAAGAAGCATTTGTAGCCCATTTTAACCGCTTCGAGACCCAGATCGACAAACTCGGCATCTTTATAGCCGTTGCAGATCAGGCAGGCTTCCTTATCCTCAAGCAGGGCAAGAGCCGCAATGAGCTCAGCCTTGCTGCCTGCCTCAAGGCCGTGGTGGTACTGGGCTCCGAAACGGGTCACCTCCTCAATAACCTGCTGCTGCTGGTTCACCTTGATCGGGTAGACCCCCCGGAAGGTTCCCTTGTAGCCGTTGAGCTTCATGGCTTTGAGAAAGCTCTGGTTGAGACGGGTTATCTGGGCATCAAGCAGGTTCTCCACCCGAAGCAGAACCGGCATGTCGAGCCCGCGCTCCGTTATGCCCGAAACGATATCCATCAGCTTCACCTCTGCCGAGGCTCTGCCCTTGAACCCGGGGGTTATGGTTGCGTACCCGTCAGAGGAGATGTTGAAGTATCCTGCTCCCCACTCATCGATCCTGTACAGCTGCCTGGACTTTTCTGAAGTCCAGCGGTCAAGCATTTCCTCTTTCTTCATCCGCCTTCCTACATCGTATCATTGAAATCAGACCGACTGAAACCTGCGGTCATCTCCGCCGGCTGTCATATCACCGTAATACAGCAGGCTTTTCAGATCAACCCTTCCTCGATCGCCAGGTCGTACTCATCGGGATAATCTTCAAGATCATCCACGTTGATATCATAGAGCTCGTAGTTGAAGTAGTCGTCGTCGTCACTGAACTGCTCCTTGTACTCCAGGGCTTCCTCTCTTGTCTCAAAGCAGGCCAGTGCGCTTACACCGTCGGTTACAAACCAGATGCTGTTCTCCATCTCTTCCTCCGGATTGGTGTTTCGGGACGCTGGACATGACAGGATTGATAGCCGCACCGTGAAAACGGCGGCACTGCCCTTCATGCGGATGCACTTATACCTCCCTGAATGTATCCAAACGCTTTCCCGGTAAGATATAAGCAGACATCGTTAGCGTGAAGGGTCCGGCTGCCTGCTGCAGTAGAAGCGTCTTCACTATATCCTATCTGGAGTAAATGTCAAGAATCCCCTTCCGCCGGCAGCAGCCGCCGGCAACAGCCGCCGGCCAGCGGTACAGGATTGGGCCGCATTAATACTTCTTATTATATATAATAATTATACATTACATTCTAAATGTAAAACTATATTATTGTATACGTAGTACTTTATAT
>CAYSRK010000193.1:0-1544 GCA_964433385.1 uncultured Spirochaetales bacterium | reverse complement strand
AAAACGACGAACGGTAGCCGGTCTGCCTCAGACAGTCGCCTGAAGACAGTGTATCAAACCCACCAGCTCATGGTGTACTTTTTATCATTCCTCCTTGTGAGCATATGCTGCCGGACACACCGTTTCATGGTAATACAAACAGGATTATTTCTCAACAATGGTGTACCTGCCAGGATTGTTCCATCTTCTGCGGAAATTCAACAGGCAGCATAAGGTTGACACACGGGTGAGGCGGAGTATTATGATAGCATGTATAAGCGAATAATCTGTATCCTCCTTCTCACTGCTGCGCTGTTTCCCCTTGCGGCTGAGCCTGACTGGGTCCTGTCCTACGGCAGTTCCGCTGCCTGCCCGTTTCCCGAGTACCTCAGCGGCTACGGGTTTTCCGACCATCCCCGGCCGGCAGAGCGGCTGGCTGCCGCTCGTGATGCAGCTGTATCCCAGCTTTCCCGGCAGGTACGGATGCGGGTAACAAGCGTAGAGCGTTTCAGCAGCGAAGATGACGGTACTGAAAGTTCCTCGCGCTACCTCACCAGCGTCCAGACTGCCTCTGAGCTGGTTATCGGCGGAGCCCGCTTTGAAATCTACGCTGATAGGGGAATCACCCATGCACTTGCCTATATTGAAACGGAGCATCTCTACCGGCAGTTTCTCGAGCAGGTCCATGATGCGGAACACAGGTTCCGTTCTGCCGTCGCTGAAGCAGAGCATGCCGTTGAGCTGGGGGAGCTTCAAAGGGCCCGCTCCTTTCTCGGTGATGCGGCAGCCGAACTCACAGCCCTGCGGGAGGCTGATTCAGTCTGCAGGGCGATTGCTGCTGTGACTGGAACTGATACCGCATCTGTTGACATTTCAGGACTTGAAGAACTGCTGCGGGAGTGTACTGCAGCAGCGGAAACCTTCCGCCCGCAGAATCTGGACCAGGCGGCAGCTGTTCTGGCTGAAGACCTCGGGAGCAGGCTTTCCCTTCCTGCCAGGGTAATGCCGCTTCTCTATGAGGATGGAGACTTTTCCAGTACGTTCGGCAGCAGGACTGCAGTCTGGCTCGAAGAAAGGCTTAACCGCAGAATTGGTCCAATCGAATCCGGCGATACCGCGGTAGTGCGCGGAACCTACTGGGTTGATGAGGAGCAGGTGGAGATCTACCTGACTGCCCGCAGTGCTGCTGGAGGGAAGGTTCTGGCAGCCGCCCGGTCTGCCGTGCCTCTGGCTTCCCTTGATGCAGATTCCCTTCGTCCGGCCAACGCCGATACCGCCTTTGCCGACGGACAGCTGCTCCTTGATGAGAGAATTGTTGACGGCGGCATAGAGGTCGAGGTCTGGACCAGCCGCGGCCGAGGGGAGCACTCCCTGGTCTTCAGCGAGGGAGAGGAGGTTCAGTTCTATTTCCGCGTCAGTGAACCGGCTTTCCTGCAGATCAGCTATGTGCTGGTCACCGGAGAGACTGTCCTGCTTGAAGAGAGTTTCTACATCGGGATTGACCGGGTCAACCGGGTCGTGGCTCTTCCCTATACATTTCAGGCGGTTCCCCCCTTCGGGGTTGA
>CAYSRK010000192.1:0-5046 GCA_964433385.1 uncultured Spirochaetales bacterium | reverse complement strand
GTTCACCGGATTCAAATACTGGGCCGTCACCGCGAAAGAGGGAGAGAAGAAGGTCTACATCCCGCAGCTCGCGGCAGAAAGGGTCAAGGAGCACGCCGGGAACTTTCTGTACATGATTGAGCGGAAGGCGAAAAACCTCGAGCCCCTGCTCGACCGGCCCCCGCTCTTTACCCTTCCCTTTGATGCAGAGCTGTTCGGGCACTGGTGGTTCGAGGGGATTCCCTGGCTGGAGGAGGTCCTCAGGCTTGCGGCGAAGAACGAGAGGGTTGTCCTGACTACTGCCGAGGATTACCTGAAGCTCTACCGCGAAAATCAGCAGGTCGTACCCGCCTACTCGAGCTGGGGGACCAAGGGGTATGCCTCGGTCTGGGTAGACGGTTCCAATGACTGGATATATCGTCACATTCACCGCTCGATCGAGCGTATGACTGAGCTGTCGGAACGTTTTCCCGATCAGGTATCCTTGAAGGGGCGTTTCCTCAAACATGCTGCCCGAGAGATTCTGCTCGCCATGGCCTCGGACTGGCCTTTCGTCATAAGCAACGGCACCTCAGTCGGATACGCCCAGCACCGCCTCAAGGAACATATCCATAACTTTAACCTGGTCTATGAGAACATGTGCCGCAACACGGTCAACACCGAATGGCTGACCAGAACGGAGAAGAAAACCAATATTTTCCCGGACATAGACTACCAGATCTTTTCCCGCAGCTGACAGTTCTCTGCTCTCCAGTATCCCGGCATACACCCCGTATGGTGCTGTTCCTCCCGTCTCCCTTCCTTGCCGACTATACATCCGTTTAGTATGCATGAGTAATTATCTCTTTTCCTCATGGTATTTTAGCAAGTACTGCGCTTGACTTTAGCCCGTTATGGATTAGTATGATAGTGGTAGTAAGTAGGTGAAAGTGGTAAAAAGTTTCTGAATCGTGGTAAAAAAGTACTGACGGGTGGAGTAATGCTGACTGGTGAATACCGCAATACAATCGATGAAAAAGGACGAATTCTCATCCCTTCGCGTCTGAGAAGTTCGATTCCCGGGAACGAGCTGATCATAACCCGCAGCATCGAGAAAAGCCTGTGGATGATGCTCCCCGATATGTGGACGAAGCTGAAAAACCAGATAATGAGCGGTCCGGGTGCAATGTTCAACGCCAAAAACAGAATTCTGCAGCGCCGCATCATAGCACCCGCCCAGCTGTGCGAAATCGATAAGGCGGGAAGAATAAACATTCCGCCGCTGCTGCGTGATTCCGTGCAGCTGCAGCTGCGCGAAGAAGCCGTCATTCTTGGTATTGAGACGTACCTCGAACTCTGGAACACCGAAGCCTATGAAGAATTCCTGCTGCACAGTGAAGCTGAATTCGAGGCAGCGGCCGAATCGCTGGGAAGCATGCTCTACGCGGCAGATACGGGGAAGCAGAGATGACGGACAGGATACTGCACTACAGTGTGCTGCGAAATGAGGTGCTGCAGTATCTGAAACCGCCGCTGCTGAAGAGCTCTGAGTTTGAGAGACCGCTGCTTATCGACTGCACTCTTGGAGAAGGAGGGCACAGCGAACTCTTTCTTGCAAAGCTGCCCGAGGTCGAGGTGCTCGGTCTCGACCGTGACAGCGGAATACTTGAACGGGCCCGTAACCGTCTGAGCGGGTACGGCTCCCGTTTCAACGCACTCAACGTCTGGTTTGATGACTTTTTTGCAGCCCCCGAGTCATGCGGGCAGTACAGGCCTCCGGCAGCGATTCTGTTCGATTTCGGTATTTCCACCTACCACTACGAAGCATCCGGACGGGGGTTCAGCTTCACCCGGGATGAACCGCTTGATATGCGCCTCGATACGCAGAGCAGCCTGACAGCCGAATATGTGGTGAATACCTACGACCAAAACCGCCTGGCCGATATCATCTACGAGTACGGCGAAGAACGGCTTTCGCGCCGAATCGCAGCAGCAATAGCTGCGAGGAGGCGGGAACGGGCGGTCACAACGTCTGCGGACCTGGCTGACATTATCAAGGGGGCGGTTCCCCGAAGCTATCGCTACGGAAGGATTCATCCGGCAACGCGGACCTTTCAGGCGCTGCGGATTGAGGTGAACGGAGAACTCGAGAGAATTGACCGGACCCTCAGGAAGGCTGTTGATCTCCTGACTCCTGAAGGCAGGATAGCCGTAATAAGCTTTCACTCGCTGGAGGACCGGCGGGTGAAACAAACATTCAGGGACCTGGCGCGGGGATGCACCTGTCCGCCGGAGGCGCCCCGGTGTGTATGCGGGGGAAAACCTTCAATTAGGCTGCTTACCGGAAAACCGGTAAAAGCCGGCGATGAGGAACTGAGTGAGAACCCGGCCTCACGCAGCGCGAGGCTGCGGTGCGCCGAAAAGCTGGATCAGATTCGGGAGGATCAGCCGTGAACTGGAAAATACAGGCAAAGAGAATCCGGCTGGGCGTCCTGGCCATGCTTCCGCTGGCGATGCTGTTTCCTGTTCATCAGGCTGCCGTGAACCGGGAGATCGAGCGGGAGATGCAGGAGCTTGAACGTACAATCCTCAGGCTGGGGGAGAGTACCCGAATTCTGACTGCTGAACAGGCGCAGCTTGCCTCACCGGACAGGATCGCCTATATAGCCGAACATGTGCTGAGCATGCGGAAGTCTGGAGAGGATGACTATCTCGTAGTGATCCCGCAGACGGAGGACGGAGAGTAAGATGATGAGCAGAACGCTTTTTACCCTGTCTCAGGTATGCGAGATTACCGGCGGATCGCTGCTCTGCAGGCCTCCGGCCTCAGTAAGGACCGTTTCTCATGTGGTCGTCGATTCACGGGAAGTAGTTCCGGGAACGCTGTTTGCCGCTCTCACGGGTGAACACACGGACGGACATCACTACCTGATTCAGGCTGCGGCTTCAGGAGCGGTTATGCTTCTGGTTGATCCTGCAAAAGTTCCCAAAGATCCCCGAACCCTGGCAGGGCTGAAGAATACGGCAGTTATTGCCGTTGCGGACCCGCTGACAGCCCTGCAGAAACTGGCTGCTCACTGGGTCAGCCGCCACCCGTCACTGGTCAAGATTGCCGTGACCGGCAGCAGCGGAAAGACGACCACGAAGGATATGATCGCGGCGATTCTTTCGCAGATGGGAACTGTGGTCAAGACTCCGGGAAACCGGAATTCAGAGATCGGACTGCCGCTCTCGCTCTTCTCCATCGACTCAGATCATCAGTTCGGCGTCTTTGAACTGGGTATCGGGGGGAAGGGTGAGATGGATCGGCTGATCTCCGTATATTCACCAGACTACGGCGTGATGACAAATATTGGCCCGGCTCATATTGCGAATTTCGGATCAATTGAAGCGATAGCCCAGGAGAAGAGCAAACTCTTTCACCCCGGCATCAGGCGGGGATATATCTACGAGCACAACGTCTGGAAACAGTATGTGAACAGCCTCCGCAATCTCTCGTGCAGGGAGTTCGGGCAGGAGGGGACCGGCGGATTCTGCTGGGCCAAGCCGCTGGGGCTTGACGGCTGGAGCATATGCTACGAGGACAGAGTATTTGTGCTCAGGCATGTGGGACGCCACAATCTGCTCAACGCGCTCGCCGCAGTGACCATTGCCCGGGATCTCGGAGCTGAACCTCACCACATAGCTGCAGGTCTTGAGGCGCTAGAACCCGCTGCAGGAAGAAGCAGGATTGTTCCGGGTAAAGTAACGGTTATCGAGGACAGCTACAACGCCAATACCGATTCTACCGGCAGCATCATCGATTATATGGGGGGATTGTCCTGGAAGGGGAGAAAGGCGGTGGTGCTTGGTTCGATGAAGGAACTCGGAGAGACAGCCGAGCGAGCGCATGCCCGTATCGGCCGTAAGGTGAAAACCCTCGCCCCCTCGGCTGCCTTTCTGTTTGGAAAGGAGATGGAGAGCGCCTATGCGGTGCTCAGACGATCCCGGTCGGTCGGCAAACTCTTTTTTACCGAATCCTATGAGGAGCTGGAGCGTGAAGTGACCGGTTACGTTCGGGAAGGGGATCTGCTGCTGCTCAAAGGTTCTCGAGCGATGGCTATGGAGCGTCTGCTCAAACCGCTTGCGATGGTTTCCTGAGAGGCATGGAGAAGAGATGATGGAAGGAACTGCGGCAGCGTACGGAGGTGTAAGTCTTGTACTTCGCGGCGCGGCAGTCTGCATCATATCATGGACGGCGGCCCGACTGGCCTTCAAGCCCTATATTCGCTTTGCGCAGCGGCACAGGCTGGGCCAGGAGATCAGGGAAGACGGACCTGCAGCGCATGAGGCAAAACAGGGTACGCCGACTATGGGCGGACTGGTGATTATCATGGTCGCCGCTGCCGCGGCTCTTCCGGTTATTCGATGGAGTGAACCGGGGGTGCTGGTGCTGCTGCTCGCTCTGCTGCTCTTCAGTGCCGTAGGTCTTGCCGATGATCTGCTGAAGATCAGGAAGCGCCGCTCCGAAGGACTGAGAGTTAGCCAGAAACTGGGCCTGCAGGCAGCCGCAGCAGCTGCTGTTGCCGTCGGGACAGCGGCTGTCCGCCCATCAGGCGGTGAATTCAGCGCCACCTCACTGTTTCTGCCCTGGAACATGGCGGTGCCGATTGAGCTTGGCGGCTGGTACTATCTCTGTGCGGGACTGTTCCTGGTCTACTTTGTCAATGCGGTCAACCTGGCCGATGGACTTGACGGGCTTGCCGGGGGTCTGAGTGTTCTCCTGATCCTGTTTCTGACGCTTCTGGCAGGAGTCGGGCTGGTACTTGCCGGAGGAGACGGTTCGGGAGGCCGGCCTGAGATGACCGTTTTACTGCTCGGCATGCTGGGGGCGCTTGCAGCGTTTCTCCGCTTCAACCGAAGACCAGCCCAGGTATTCATGGGGGATGTGGGCAGTCAGGGGCTCGGAGGTCTGATCGGGGCATCAGCTCTGATACTGCGGGCGGAGCTGCTGGTCTTCGCAGCCGGAGCAGTTTTCCTGATGGAATTCGGATCGGTGATTCTGCAGGTAGCATCATTCAAGCTCTTCGGACGGAGGATTTTCAGGAT
>CAYSRK010000191.1:0-2082 GCA_964433385.1 uncultured Spirochaetales bacterium | reverse complement strand
AAAACGACGAACGGTAGCCGGTCTGCCTCAGACAGTCGCCTGAAGACAGTGTATCAAACCCACCAGCTCATGGTGTACTTTTTATCATTCCTCCTTGTGTTCTGCTGACAGCACCATTGCTGTCTTTCTGGTATGGTGCAAAGGTAAACGATCAACATTACGGTAGGGAGAATCTCAGGTTAAGAATTCACAACCAAAAAATTTTCACTCAGCAACCTATGAGATTTATCTCCGCTCCATTGACAAAGATCTGTTGCCATCCTATTATTAGCATATGTTCATAATTATCGGGAGGTCCACATGCCCAGAAAGTTTGTCGTAATCGGCGGTTCAGCTGCCGGCCCTAAAGCAGCATCAAAGATTCGCCGTCTAGATCAGGAAGCAGAAATTACTATCGTACAGAAGGGCAAATACCTGAGCATGGCATCCTGCGGATATCCTTACTTCGTCGGCGGGGTATTTGATGATATGAACCAGCTCATTGCAACGCCGACCGGAGCTCCGCGGGACCCGAACTTTTTCGCAGCGACAAAGGCGATAACAGCACTGACGGAAACCGAGGCAATCTCCATTGACCGCAGCGCCCGCAAGGTTACCGTTCGTAACCTGAGCACCGGGGCTGAGTCAGAACTGCCCTACGACAAGCTGATCCTGACCACCGGGGCCACCCCGGTTATTCCGCGTCTGCCCGGCATGGAGCTTGACGGTATTGACTCCCTGCAGAGCATGGAGGATGCCGTAAAACTGAAGGATCTCGTTGTCGGAAAAAAAGCCCGCAAGGCGGTGATCATCGGAGGCGGCCTCATCGGAATCGAGACCTGTGAGGCAATGGAGCTTGCCGGTATTGAAATTACCGTTGTGGAGATGCTCGACCAGATCCTGCCCTTCCTCGACTGGGAGATGGCCAAACTGGTCGAGAACCATATGCGCTCCAAGGGAGTCAGGATCATCACCGGTAAGGGGGTGGCAAGGATTCTCGGAACTGATGGGAAGGTAAGCGGCGTTGAACTCTCCGACGGTACACGGCTGGAGTGCGACCATATCGTCTTCTCCATCGGCGTACGTCCCAACAGCAAGCTCGCGGCCGATGCCGGACTGAAGCTCGGGGATCGCGGCGGCATCCGGGTCAACCGTTTCATGCAGACCTCCGACCCCCATATCTACGCTGCCGGAGACTGCATTGAGGTGAACAACCTGGTGACGCAGAATACGCAGCATTGGCCGATGGGCGATGCTGCCAACCTCCAGGGCCGGGTTGCCGCGCAGAACATGGTTTACTCGAATGTCGAGGAGTACGAGGGAATCGTGGGCACCGGAATCTGCAAGGTGTTTGACTACACTGCCGGGGGTACCGGCCTCTCGGAAAAAATGGCCCGGATGGAAGGATACGAGAATGCCATATCGGTAATCCATGCCGCCCCGGACAAACCGGGATTTATGGGCGGCAATCCGATCATCATCAAGATGCTCGCCGTCAAGACAACAGGAAAATTCCTGGGCATGCAGATTGTGGGAACCGGGGATGTCTCCAAACGGCTTGCCATGGCAGCTGTGGCGCTGCATGCGAAGATGTGCATCTCCCATATGGTCAACCTGGACCTTCCCTATGCCCCGCCCTTTTCACCCGCCATCGACAACTTTATCGCTGCCGTTCACGCGCTCGAGAACAAGTGGCGGCATCATATGGATGGAATCAGCTGCGTTGAGGTGAAAAAGAAGCTGGATGCAGGAGAAAAACTCTTTCTCCTTGACGCCCGCGGTCCTGATGAGTACGAAACAATGCGTCTCGGAGTCGGGGAGCACCTTATTCCGCTCGGATCCCTGCGGACCAGCACAGACCGGCTGCCCGCTGACAAGGATACCGCAATCGTCGCATACTGCAAGATCTCCCTTCGCGGATACGAAGCAGCGTGCTTTCTTAGAAGCCTCGGTTATAGGAACGTCAAGGTTATGGAGGGCGGACTGCTCGTCTGGCCCTTCGAACGGGAGAAATAGAGCAGCCGGTTATTTCTGAATGGATACTATCGGGCCAGTCCGGGTTCAGGCACAAGCGTTATGCCCCCTGCCGTCCTCCCACCCCGG
>CAYSRK010000190.1:0-4606 GCA_964433385.1 uncultured Spirochaetales bacterium | reverse complement strand
ACTGCAAGTGCTGAAACTGCTGAAAGGCTGATAAGCAGATACATGAAAAAGGGAAATGAACGATCGTCGCGTTTCAGGGCGGTCATCAGGAATACCGCGATGACGCCGTTGAGCCCTATCTGCAGGAAAGCCGAGTAGAACCTGCCGTCATATACCCCTTCGACAACGTAGAAGAGGTTGAAGGTTATGAGCATGAGCAGGCCGAACAGTACAATCCGCAGGTCTATGATCAGCTTTCTCCAGCCCATCACGATCAGAGCCAGGGGAAACCCCGCCAGGCCGGCGAGCTTGTGAACGGAGATTACCACACTGCCGATGGAAAACAGGTCCATATCGATATAGAGCGCTGCCGCGGTTATGAGGAGAATGACCCGGCAGGCAAGCCGTTCCCGCATACCGACCGTCTCACCGCCAGTGATGTTTTCAGACAGCTTCATCTGCATCTCTCCTCATTAACCATGCCCTCCCGGCTCAAAGAAGCAGTTTGCGCAGCATGCATCTCATTACGACTCATGTGCATCTGCAGGTTCTCCACCCTGTTTCGCAAGATCTCTGCAGTACACCGCGCCAACGAGCACCAGCCAGGAGGTGCTGTCGAGATGATAGCTCAAGAAGAATGATATGCCAATATACAGGAGCAGTATAGCGATAAAACTGCTGCGTGTCCGCTGATGGTGTATTTCCCTGCATCCCTGTTTCACCGCCCCGAATGCCTGAAAGAACAGATAGACAAGAACGAGGATGCCCCAGATTCCGCCCGTCAGCATAAATTCAAGATAGGTGTTGTGCACGGCTGTAGGTTTTCCCATGATCTGGGCCATATGCACATCGGTATTGAATACCCCTACACCGGTGAGGGGATGCTGTGCAAAGAGCTGAAGGCTGTAGTAGGCCAGCCTCACCCGGGCATCCCTGAGCAGGCTCGCGCCTCCGGTCGGACCGATCTCCTTCGCTATACCGATTACAGAATCAAATCTCCTCAGGAGCACTCCCGCCCAGTTGCCGGGAATCAGCACCAGCAGAACGGCGCAGGCTGCGCTGATCAGCCAGAGCATCCAGCGCCTGTACCTTCGTTCCCGGTCAGGAACGTGAAGAAGAAGCGGTGAGACCAGGATAAGGAGGGCAAGGACCAGTATTCCCATACGGGAGAATGTGCAGAGAATTCCTGCACTGATAATGAGGAAACAGGGGATAATGAGAGCGAGCCTTCTGAACGAAAACAGTGCTGCGATTCCCCAGAGCAGGGCAGCAGCCTGGTAGTTCGGATCTTTCAGCAGTCCTGCTGTGCGGGCAAAGGAACCGCTGAGCAGTCGCCGGGCAGTATCCTCGGCAGAAGAGAACTGGGAGAAAAACTGGACAAGCGTAACGGCTGCTGAAACGAAAGCGGAGGCTGTCAGCGCGTAGAGGAAAAACTGAAAAGCCCGCTCATCAGCCGAGAGGGCTGAAAGGAGTACAATCGCCGCAGCTGCGTTGAGCAGGACCTGGACCAGCGCGGTCGCAAGCCTGGCCGGAAACTCTCCTGTAACGATGTAATTGATTGAATAGGCGACTGCCATGAGAGCGGCATAGATGAGTATCCGGGAATCGATTCTCCAGAATGTTTTTCTCAGCAGAAGTACGGCTGCGGCGTAGATGACCAGAGCGGCCGCCTTCTGCGCCGTAACTGCGGTCGATGCCACGGTAAAAAGCTCAACGTCAACAAAAAGCGCAGCTGCCGTGAAAGCCAGTATCACCCTGGCCAGTACCGCACTGCGGGGATTCTCGGCAGCCTTCCGGATATGCTCCATGACCTCGTTCCGTTTCATCAGCGTGCTGCCCGGCTGCCGCGACACCGTGCCTGGCTAGAGATAGAGCCGCACTCCGGCTGAAAAGAGGTGCTTCATGCTGCTGGTCCACGGGTCGTCCGGCTTATCCCGGTTCATTTCGTAACTGAACTGATACCCGCCGGTTACCGCCGCGGGTGAGGCGGGAATCTTCCATTCTGCCCTGAGGGCAGCCGTATAGGCTTTCCCCACGAGGTTCCCCTGAAAATCCTTCTGTGCGTATCCTCCGCTGGAATAGCGGCCATAATCCATGTACTCCTCATAGGAATCACCGTACTGGCCGCTGTGTCGGATAATGCCCGCGGTAAGCTCAGCGCTCAGGTCGGGGCTGAGGTGCGAGGAGAGGTGAAGCAGCAGCTCGTCGGAGTTGGGGGGAAGGTAGTAGCCGAGCGGTTCCCCCTTGTTGAGGTAGTTGACGTTCATTTCAGCTTTATCATCAACGATAGTAATATAAACGTATTGATTATCGCCCTCGGAGACCACCTCCGCCTTCTCCTCAACAGCAGTACCAAAGTCGTACGTCGGGTAGTTCTGGGGGTAGTGGGTGTAGAAAAACGGGGCGATGTGGGTGTACTGCAGCTGGGCTGAGCTGAAGGGAAGAACCGGCAAGGGGAACTCGGCCCCTGCCTGCAGGGCTATGATGTCACGGGCCTCCTTGAACCAGGTCACCGGGTTGGCGTGGTGCAGTTCGTCAAAGGCGAAGGATCCGTACACCCGCCCCAGGAGAGGCAGGGTATATTCAAACTCAACCCCGGCAAGCATATTGTCATAATCTCCGAGAATATTCTGGTAGAGCATCGATACCATGAAGGGGTTCAGGTACCCGAGCTCAAAGCGCTTCACGTAGACGACCGTCTCAAAGACGGCGAGCTTGAGATTGAAGGGAAGCAGCAGCTCAAGCCGTTTCAGGCCGACCATATTCTGGAATTTGTCAGATTCGCTGTCCGATGCCAGCACTTTCGGGGTCAGGGTCCCTGAGAGGTAGGAGTAGACGAGCCAGTCGGCGGGCTGCAGGCGCAGTGAGAGGGCGTCAAAGCTCCGCGCAGTACCGGAGAGCAGGATGCCGTTTGTGCCGAAGCCCCAGTTGCGCGGGTACATGCCCCACCCCACTTCCACCGCATGATCAAGGAGAGACAGCGAGAGATCGGAGGTGAGGTCGAATCCGGCAACGGGGAAATCAGCCTGGCCGTTGTAGTATCCGGCATTGTTGATGCTGTCTCCGAGCAGCCAGAGGTAGAACCCCTCACCGGGAGTGGAGAACCGGTAGGGGGAAAATGCTGTCGGGTCGAGCTTGTCGAAGCGCAGTCCTCCTTCCATCAGCACCGATGCGGTATCGCCGATATCCAGCGCATAGTAGATCCGTGCAGCGCTGCGCAGGTCGTAATCCTGGAAACTGGTTGAGGGGAGCCTGAAATCGAGGGAACCCCTGATTCCCGCTTCGGTTGTGATCAGGGTGTCCTGGTCCACAGTGCGCAGCGATCCGCGTTCGAGCACCCGTTCGATGGAATTGGGACGGGTAGATTCCTCTGCCTGCCCGAACTCACTCCTGAAGGCCTGGAGCAGGGTCAGCTCCGGTGCGCTCATCCGCTCCGGGGAGGTCAGGGCCGTATCAAGGAGTCTGACGATATAACTTTCCGTGTAGGGGAGCGCTCCGCTCTGGGGAGGGATCAGCTCCCGCATCTCGAGCTGCCGCAGCACCTCGTAGACCCCGTGGTCGGGCGGAACATGGAGCTGTCCGGCTGCTGCCGGCACCAGTACGAGGATAAGCAGAACGAGTATGCCCGGCATTCTTTTCAGGGTCTTTGATCCGTATACAGCCATCAATATACTCCTTTTTCTGTCTGTTAAGCAGAGCCGTCGGGCGGGAAGCATCATGAAATATGGGCGGAAAACCACTCCTGAAGCGCAGTGATCCGCCGCTGGAATGCGCTTGGCAGGTGCACGGAGAAACCGAGGAAGGTGAAGGAGGGTTCCTGGTCCTCGATTACAGCCTGCGAATAGCAGAGGATCCCCTCTTCCAGGATGCTGATGCCGAATATGATATTCAGCGTCTCCTTCGGCACCGCGGGGATGATGCCGAATACCGCCAGGGTGGTGAGATTCTTCACATTGAGATAGATCATGTTCTCATGCACGGCGTAGGAGAACTGGTAGAAGTTCCCGCCGAAGCTGGTGTCCCTCTGGAATATGATATCCTCAATCTTTGCAGGCAGTTCCTTCAGCACGGGGTCCTCAAGCTCCTTCCTGCTGCCGGGCCGCTCCACATGATAGGAGCGGGTAAAGAGCGGGTGGGGAGTGTTCCCCCGACGATGCGATATATAGGTGATCCCCTCCTGGGTAGTGACAGCCCTGAGGGTATTGAGGATGTGGATCATCAGCTCATCGGCGCTGAGGGAGGCGGTTTGGGGGGGGAGCTTGATAAGGGAAAGGGCTTCGACGGTGAACCCCTCCTCCGGGGGAGCTGTTCCGCCGGGCATCCACGCAGGCTTATACAGCAGACTGCCGGCGGTAGTGGTGTCAGAGGTGAGCAGGGTGCCCTGGCTGAGCACATCAAGCTGTTCATGAGTAAGATCGGGAAGCACATCGCTCAGGCTCTCTGCGCCGAGCAGTGATAACGGTACAAAAAACAGCACTGCGCATACCAGGATACGCAAAGCCGCAGGAAATGTTCTCTTCATTGTCTGTTCCATTGCTGTTAAAATTCTGTCACTCCAGTTCCGATGACGCGCCTGCAGACCCGGCAGTTTAAACACGCCTCAGCGCAGCAGCAGCTCTTCCGGAAT
>CAYSRK010000189.1:0-3937 GCA_964433385.1 uncultured Spirochaetales bacterium | reverse complement strand
GCTGTGCTTGTCTTTCGCGATATGACGCGGGAGAATAAGCTGATGGATGTCGTGCAGCGCAACGGAAAGCTTGAGTCGCTCGGAATCATGGCAGGCGGGATTGCCCACGACTTCAACAACCTTCTCGGCGGACTCTTCGGCTACGTCGACCTGGCAAGGTCTAATATCGGGCGGGATAGGGAAGTCAAGGAGTACCTTGACGGGGCTATGGAGGCTTACACCCGGGTCCGGGACCTGACGCAGCAGCTGCTGACCTTTTCTCGGGGGGGAGAACCCAGCCTGAGGTCAGGCCGGCTTGAAGAGGTGATCAGAAAAAGCGTTGCGCTCTCGCTATCCGGGTCCCCCTGCGCAGCTGACCTGCGGATAGCTGAGGACCTGCCGCCGGTTCTCTACGATGAGAACCAGATCGGTCAGGTGCTCGACAACCTGCTGATCAATGCCCGGCAGGCGATGCCTGAAGGCGGAACGGTAACCGTTTCCGCCGCCGGCATTACCGCTGCCGAGGGTCAGATACCCGGTCTGAATGCGGGGGACTACATCAAAGTCTCGGTACGGGATACCGGTCCCGGGATACCCGATACCATTACCCAGCACGTATTTGACCCCTTCTTCACGACCAAGGAGAGCGGGAGCGGGCTCGGACTTACGACCAGCTACTCGATCATAAGCCGCCACAACGGCATGCTCGATTTCACCAGCAGGCCCGGAAGGGGAAGCGAATTCGTCTTCTATCTGCCCCAGGCTGAGCGGGAGGCGGAGGCTGCTGATGCGGATGAAGTCAGCCCGGAGCACCGGGGCAGCGGTGTGATCGTGATCATGGATGATGAGATGATCATCCGCGATATCCTCGGGACCATGCTGCGCTCCATGGGGTATGAGGTCTACGGGACGAGCGAGGGGGGAGAGGTGCTCGACCTCTGCCGGGTGCTGCAGCAGCGGGGGGTCGTGATCAGGGCGATATTCCTCGACCTGACGGTGCCTGCCGGCATGGGCGGAGTCAAGACTGCCGCGGAGCTGCGCCGGAGGCAGTCCGAGATGCCGCTCTTCGTCTCCAGCGGTTATTCCGCCGACCCGGTCATGGCCGATCCTGCCCGGTTCGGCTTCACCGCGAGCATCAGCAAGCCCTACATCCAGCAGGACCTCAGCGCATTCCTCAACCGCTATCTGCCCTGAAGGTTATTCCAGTACAAGCCGCTGCAGCACTGCGCCGGTATCGGCGCGGCGAAGCTCGACCGCCTCGGCCGTGATGACCGCGTACGAGGCAGGGGAACCCTGCCGGGGTTCCTCAAGCGAGCCGGGGTTAATCATCACGATGCCAGTTTTATCATCGCAATACAGACTCGGCACATGGGTATGGCCGGTTATGAAGAGGGAGCCGGGGGGGAGGAGCGGAGAGCCTGAGCTGAGGGTGTGGCCGTGCATCATCAATACCGTACGGCCGCAGAAGAAGAACCGGTCTGCTAAGGGCAGGGGAAAACCTGCCGCCTCCTCAGTCTCCCGGGTGTCGCAGTTTCCCCGTACAGCGCGGATGATGCCGCGGCAGCCGCGCAGGAGAGCTGAGGTGCCGCAGCCGGGACGCAGTCCGAGGTCTCCTGCTATGAGGAGACGGACTTCAGCCGAATCAGCCTCGCGGAGGATACGGGCAAGCAGCGGCTCAAGCCGCCGGTGCCGGCCGTGCAGGTCCGAGAGTACGTAGAGTCGATCAGTATCCGCAAACTCCGCTGCAGCTTTCATACCCAGCGATCATACGCTACTTTGCTATGTACCGCAACGCTCAGCGCTGCCGGCCGCATATCGTACATGATATTGGAGATGCACATCAGGCGTGTTATGGAGGAATATCTGCTGTCGACACGTATACGGTTCAGGATCTCCAGGATGAGATCTTCAATGCGATGTACGAAAACCCGCAGGGAACGTGTTCAGCAAAGGATCCTGGTGCGACTTACCTCTTGAGGTACAGGAGCTGTTTTACCTGTTCGGGGCAGCGCAGGAATCATAGCTGTTGAACGACATCCCAAGACTGGTCAGGAATGAATTCAGGATTCTCCATTTGATGGTCATCGGCAGGCGCTTGAATAGAAAGATTCAAAGGAAGAAGGAACTTGGAATGTGTATTATTTCAAAGCATTGCAGACTGGCGTTCGACATTCATAGGTGCAAATCTGTCGACAGCTCTATCCCATAGATAGAAATATTGACACGTTGTTCAAAATCGCATTGTACGCTTTTGTTTTGGGGAGATCTTTATGGGTAAAGGAGGGTGATCAGGTTTCGACCTTCAGCACTGTTTTCAGCGTTTTGCTGATCCCTGTTCGGCTCCACATCTGATCAAGCAGCCATGTCCCGCCGAGAGCGGCAGATCCAAGAAACGAGGTGTGGGAATAAAAACCTTCAGCAAACCGCTGCGGCAGGACTTCCCCCGTCTGTTTAGCCAGGCAGCAGGTGAGATTCACAACGAACTGCCTGATAGCAGATACATCAGCAGCATCCTTGCGGCCGAAGTTGTAGACGACCTTGGTTCTGGAGCATTTGGCGGTCCAAGAATATTGTAGCGAGTATTACATCAGACATTGTCTGATAAGGAAATACTAACATACCTTATAGATCAAATATACAAAACTTTCATTGTAACTATACCCTTTTCAGGTGTGTGACTAATGGGATACAGGAAATCCTGCCTTTTAACTACCTGGAAGGCAGGTCGTGATAGGCTCATGCAAATTTGTGCAAGCGTAACTGTCAAACGCCAGGAGGAGCTGAAGCCTCCGCGTTCTATTACAGCAGGGTAGAGACGGTGAAGCTGAATGATGTCAACGTCTCTGATTACCTGTGGTATTGTCTCACGGAAGCTCCCCGGTACAGGACTGAAAAAGAATGGCAAGCGTTGCTGTCATGGAACCTGGATAGGCAGAAGGTTGAACTGTCAACCTAACCAGAGCTGCCGCCGTTCCCGACCCAGGGAGAACAGAACCGTACGTCCTTAGCGGCGCACGCTGGCAGATTATTGCCTGCCTTCAGCCCCCATTGACAGTCAACCCTAACCATGACAGAGATTGAGGGTTTCTCATGAAGCTTGCGATTTGTCTTACGAGAGAGATTCCAAAAATGGTCGGTGAGCAGCAAAAGCTGAGTCTTGAGCAGTTGGGTTCATGGCTGGTGCGAAGACCGGACTCCTCTTCAATGAGTATATAATCTTGTCTTGGATTTATCCTTTCCAACAATCTTAGTATCCACAGATGATGAGCACAGGCGTGTTCACACCTGTGCACCTCCTAAGCTTTGATCAGGTATTGTTCAATCACTTCAGGATTGTCTCTGATCAGCTGAAGCAGTCTGCGGGAGGGACCTGCTGGAGTATTTCTCCCTCGCTCCCAAGCCTCGACTGTTTTCTTGGACACGCCGAGGGAAGATGCAAAGATGACCTGACTCAAGCCGACGCTATTTCGGATTTGCTTGATGTCCTCGCTGGAAAAAGACTCCACCGGTTTTACTGCAATTTTCGTCTTTCTTGCATCGAGCTTTCCTTCCTGGTATGTGACGGCCTCATCCAGCCCTTGCATGATGCTTTTATATACACTCATTTCCTTATCTCCTGTTTCTGCAGACCTTTTTCCAGAACGGCAATCACTTTCGCGATTTCATTCCTTTCCTTGTCCGATAGATTGTCCTTCTCAGATTTTGGATATGCCGTGATCAAGTAGATTGTCTCATGCACGGTGAAATCAACATATGCCACCCGACCACCGCCGCTCTTACCACGACCCGGAAAGGCAATCCGATATTTACGAAGCCCTCCAGTGCCTCTCAGCACAGCTCCTGCCTTGGGATTCTCTAATAATTCCTGCTGCAGCTGCCGAAGATCCTCATCACCAAGCCCAAGGCGTTTCCATTGGTGATCAAACTCCGGCATCATGACAATTCGCGGTGGATCTGC
>CAYSRK010000188.1:0-1679 GCA_964433385.1 uncultured Spirochaetales bacterium | reverse complement strand
GTGCCGCCCGGCTTCCGTATTCAGCGCCGGTCATCACATCATCGCCGGGATGATAGCCGCCTGTCGTGCGGAAGAGGAAGATACCCTCTTTCGCGCTGCCGTCAGTCTCATCGGCCTTGGCATAGGGCTGACCCCGGCCGGGGATGATATCCTTACCGGTTTCCTGGCAGCGGTCGCTGAATTTCCCGTCCCCTGGATTACCGGATCGTTTTCCCGGAATCTGGTCGATGCGGCAGAGGGAAAAACCCATGCGGTCTCCTACACCTACCTGAAGCTGGCCTCCGAGCGCACGTACTCGGATCTGCTGCGTGAGGCGCTCCGCTCGGCTGCCTGCAGCGGGTTTGCCGCCATGCTCACATCATTGAGGAACCTGAGTGAATGGGGGGCGAGCTCGGGTACGGATACGGCCTTTGGCCTGGTACTGGGTCTTTCAGCGGCATCAGGGCTCAGAAGTTCCGGGGTCTGAGCCCATCCTGCTCCCGCAGCAGATTGCGTGATCCCCTAAAGGGATACTATACTCAAGGAGTATCATTACCCGTATCCTGCAGCAGGAGGAACCTATGACTGGGAGCCTTGAACACACCGGAGCCCGCAGCAGCGCGAAAGTTTCAGCACCTGAGGTGCCTGTCCCGCTCACCCGTGAGACTCCCGTCCTCATCCTCCTCGCCGCCGGCAAGGGGACCCGCTTCGGCACAGAACCCAAATGCATCCAGCCAGTTGCCGGGGTTCCGCTCTCCCGCCACACCATCGATGCCTTTGAGCCGATCAGCCCGTATCCGGCTGTCTGCGTAGTCGGCTACCGGCACGAGGAAGTCCGCTCAGCCCTCGGGGAGAAGAATATCTACGTCATCTCTGATAACCCGGTAGGCGGTACCGCCTATGCTGTCTGGGAAGCCCTCAGCTTTGAAAGCCTGCTGGCGCACGACCCCCTCCTGGTCATAACCATGGGAGACAGGGTAGTGCCGACAACCGTCTTTGACCGACTTATCTGCACCCACTGCGCCCAGGGTGAGGAACCGGAGCTGACCTTCCTCTCAGCTGTCTACCCTCCGCCCCAGAACAAAGGCCGGGGCAGGATTCTCCGCTGCAGTGAAACAGGCGCTGTCGAGCGGATCATTGAGCAGAAGGACATCGACGGAGAACCCGATAGAACAAGCCGGGCATCATGGGAGAGCATAACCGAATGCAACTGCCCACTCTATGTGGTGCGGGCCCGCACGCTTGCCCGGGCGCTTGCCGGCATCTCAAACACGAACGCCCAGAACCAGTACTATCTCACCGATATCATCGAAGTCTTTCGCCGCCTTGGAGGGGAGATCCGCACCGTAACGATATCACCCAGCGAACCAGTCTGGGACCTGCTCAGCTCTGATGTAACCCGTCCTGATGACCTCGCCCTGCTTGAGGGTACCCTCACCGAAGTCGGCGGCAGGGAGCAGATCCTCCGCTCACCGGCTGATGAAGCCGCAGAGATCCTCGTAAAAGGCCGCTGCAGCGGTCAGATCCTCTCCATAGCCCGGCAGCTCGAGCAGCTGTACCAGGCAGAATACGGCGCAGTCGCCGTGCACAGACCCCTGGCAGTCGGCGTCTGCGGAGGAAGACTCCGCATCGCCTTCATGCACCCCGATATGGAACGTTTCTACGGCCCCGCCTGGCAGATGCCTATCGGAGCCGCTGAG
>CAYSRK010000187.1:0-4447 GCA_964433385.1 uncultured Spirochaetales bacterium | reverse complement strand
TATGCAAGCGGGTTTGACGGAATGAGGGAACATAATAGATATCCCCTGCTCTACAATAAAGCTGTCTATGAGGCAACCTGCGAAGCTTCCGGTGAGGGGATCATATGGGGAAGGAGTGCTTGGGCAGGAAGTCAGAGGTATCCGGTGCATTGGGCTGGAGACGCCGAGAATACCGGAGCGGCCATGGCTGCCACCCTGAGAGCTGGACTATCGCTCGGTCTGAGCGGGTTCACCTTCTGGAGCCATGATATTGGCGGTTTTGTTAAAGCAAGTGATAAGGCTTTATACCGTCGCTGGCTTCCCTTCGGTATGCTTACCAGCCATGGCCGATGTCATGGAGCTCCTCCAAAAGAACCCTGGTTGTATGATCGTGAGTTTACTGATTTCTTCAGGTATACTGTTGAGTTCAAGTATCGGCTGATGCCCTACATCATGGCAGAATCCATTACTGCGGCCAGTAAGGGCTGGCCGATGGTTCGCCCGCTGTTTTTCCACTACCCTGATGATCGGACCAGCTGGTTTGTTGAGGATGAATATCTGTTCGGCCACGATATTCTTGCAGCTCCGATTTTTTCAGAGGATGCCGATACTCGTGATGTATACCTTCCTCCCGGCTGCTGGGTGGATATTCAGACAGATGCGGCGTACGCCGGGGGTGCATGGCACACTGTATCCGGTGGACGCCTGATGATGCCGGTTTTCGTCCGTGAAGGAGCAGTCATTCCTCTCGTGGAACCTGCCGGCAATACCAGCAAGATTGACTGGAATTCTATCAATCTCTTTGTATGCGTTGGTGCAGGAGGTTCATGCGGTTTCAGTAATAACGATTCACCTGCTGCAGTCTCATATCATCCGGACTTCGGACTCTACTCCATAGATACGGTTACCTGCAGGGCGATAGGTGCAGAGACCATTTCCTGCAGAAAGGTGTACTCACTGGTTGAATCGGTGATGTGACAGATTGAGAAAAGACAAAGGAGAAGACATGGATACCCAGTGGTATGAAGCAGCGAAGGAACTGACAGCCCGGATGACGCTGGAAGAGAAAGCAGGTCTCTGTTCGGGAAAGGATTTCTGGCATCTCAAGGGTATTGAACGGCTGGACCTGCCCGAAATCATGGTGGCAGATGGGCCGCACGGGTTGAGGAAGCAGGCTGAAGAGTCAAATCAGGAGGGTCTGCGTCCAAGTGTTCCGAGCACCTGCTTTCCTCCGGCTGTCACGATGGCCTCCACCTGGGATCCAGCTCTCATTGAGACCCTGGGACGTGCCCTTGCCGAGGAGTGTCGGGAAGAGGGTGTGTCAGTGGTGCTGGGCCCCGGGGCAAATATAAAGCGGTCACCGTTGTGCGGGCGGAATTTTGAATACTTCTCTGAAGACCCGTTTCTCACCGGGGAGATGGCTCTGGCGCACATCCGCGGAGTTCAGCGTGAAGGCATCGGCACTTCCCTGAAGCATGTTGCGGTCAACAACCAGGAGACTAACCGGCTGTTTGTCGATGCCGTGGTGGATGAACGCACGCTGCGGGAAATCTATCTGCCGGGTTTTGAGAAAGCGGTCTGCGAGGGGCAGCCGGATACGGTCATGTGCTCCTATAATCGTCTGAACGGCACCTACTGCAGTGAGAACGAATATCTGCTCACCACGATTCTCCGGGATCAATGGGGATTCAGGGGGATGGTTGTTTCCGACTGGGGAGCTGTGAGCGACCGGGTGAAGGGGATTCAGGCAGGGCTTGAGCTGGAGATGCCCTCCAGCCAAGGAGAAAATGACCGTAAGATTATTGAGGCGGTCACTTCCGGTGCGCTTTCCGAGGAGCTCCTGGACCGGGCTGTTGTCCGGATAACAGCCCTGATTCTCAAGGCAGCAGCTTTCCAGGCTCAGCATGGGCGCGGTGAGCCTGACAGGACCGTCGAGTACGATCGTGAGGAGCATCACCGTCTGGCCCGAACCATTGCTGCAGAAGGAATGGTTCTCCTCAAGAACCGGGATAATCACCTGCCGATTACCTGCTCGGAGAAGACACGAGGGTCAAGGATTGCGGTCATAGGGGAGTTTGCCCGGAATCCGCGCTACCAGGGAGCGGGAAGTTCGCAGGTGAACCCGACCCGTCTGGATTCAGCCCTGAATGCCGTCACAGCGGTAGCCCAGTCGTGCGGCATGGAGGTGGTCTTTGCCCGGGGGTATGAGCCTGATGCTGCGGGTACACCGGATAGCGCTGAAACCTCTGACATGAAGCCGAAAAAGACAGGCCCCCGGCCGGTATCTGCGGACCTGATTGCTGAAGCCTGCAGGCTGGCAGAATCTGCTGACAGGGTGCTGCTGTTTGCCGGGCTGCCGGATTCCTACGAGTCCGAAGGATTTGACCGGACTCATCTGCGCCTCCCGGATGAGCAGAACGAGCTGATTACAGCGGTAGCGGCGGTGAATCCGCGAACGGCAGTCATTCTCAGCAACGGGGCTCCGGTGGAGATGCCCTGGGCGGATTCAGTTCCTGCCGTACTGGAAACCTATCTGGGCGGTCAGGCCGGAGGAAGTGCCGCAGCGGATGTGCTGTTCGGCAGGATCAATCCCTCCGGACGTCTTGCAGAAACATTTCCTCTGTCGTTGTCCGATACTCCCTGTTTTGAACAATTTCCGGGGGGCAGATATCGTGTTCTGTATCGTGAGGGGCTGCATGTCGGCTATCGCTGGTATGCATCGGCGGGTATTCCCGTTCTTTTTCCTTTCGGGCATGGACTCAGCTATACCACCTTTTCCTATAGGAAGATGGAGCTCAGCAGTCAGGAACTAATAATGCCGCAGGCTGGAGTGGAGAGAGTGTCTACCTTGGATATGGCTGATTCCTCGCTGGTGGACGTATCGGTAACGGTGGAGAACACGGGCCGGCGCAGCGGGAAGGAGGTTGTACAGGTCTATGTGCGGAAAAAAGACGGGCTGGTTTATCGTCCGGACCTTGAGCTGAGGGGGTTCATCAAAGTGCTGGTGGATCCCGGGGAACAGGTTGTTGCCAATATTGCTCTCACGGCGAGGGCGTTTGCGTTTTTTGATACGGCAGCGGATGACTGGGCAATAGAGGCAGGAACCTACGAGATACTTGCCGGCAGTTCATCGGAGTCCATTCATCTCACGGCAGCTGTTCAGATACGCACCGATCTGCCTGAGGAAAAGGAAAAGGCTGCTGAAACGCCTGGAGGGCACATCAGGGAGACGACGGCTTTCATCCACCCGGAACCTGATGGAAGAACCTATACTGACGCAGCGTTTACAGCGCTGCTTGGGCGGGATATTCCTGAGGATGAGCCGCTGGAGGATACTGTCACTCTTAATACGCCGCTGCAGGATATTCGGGGGACTGCAGTGGGGGATCAGCTGTATGAGGGTCTGCTGGCTGGGCTGGCGAATATGTCAGCTTCTCATGCTGGCGATGTCAGCACCGTGGCGGACTCATCAGCAATATCAGCAGCAGATGGTGATGCTGCTGCGGCTGAGCGAGCGAGGACCAGGCAGAATCAGCAGAAAATGATCAGGATGTTTGAACGAATCATTGAAGGCCTTCCCCTGCGTGGCGCTTTTATGTACAGCAGAGGGGCAATCTCACTTGCTCAGCTGGAAGATATGGTCAGCCTCCTGAATCAGGAGAGGAGAACCGACGGATGAATTAGCAGCTTGAGACACCCACAGGCTGAGCCTGTGGTGCGATAGGTGGTTTTACTCGGACAGATTGTAAGAAAATAAAAAGCCTCCTGTGATACAATTCCGATAGCGGTTCACAACGCAATCAGAATTCTTCCCTCCGATTGGTGTTTGTACGCGTACATGGGAAATCTTCGTTCCATTGGAAATATCGTAGGCCCAACATTCAGCAATTGTTTCTTGGATTTTTTAACAGTTCTTTTTCAGTTATTGCCAAGGCTTCTCCCTCATCAAAATCGGCATATGTACAATATTCTTCAAGCAAACGAAGATCTTCGGCATTACACTGTTATGTGTTATTCGAACACACCCACCTTCTGTCAAAATCGCGAAGTGATTCTTCGAAGGCCTTCATTCATTTGGCACGATTTCGGCTGAGGGAATACACCGTATCATATCCGGTATACTCTTGTACAAATCAAATCAGAGAATCGTAGGATTTGACGGTCTACGCAAGCAATAAGAGACTGAGGGCCATTACCACCATGCCAGCAATAAGACCGCCAATGGCGATGTGATGTTCCCCATACTCCTCCGCTGTCGGCAATAATTCATCGAGAGAAATATAGACCATGATTCCTGCAACTCCCGCAAATATGATGCCAAAAGTCGAATCACTGAATATATTCTTCAAAATGAAGTATCCAAGCAATGCTCCGACCGGTTCAGCGAGCCCGGAGGCGAACGAGAGCCAGAACGCTTTTTTTCTGCTCTTGGTCGCGTAATATATAGGAACGGACACAGCCACACCTT
>CAYSRK010000186.1:0-1941 GCA_964433385.1 uncultured Spirochaetales bacterium | reverse complement strand
GAAGGACAAACTCGTCCAGGCGTTTCTCAACTCAGTCCCCGCATCACTCATTAATAGATTGGAATTAGTTGCGTGATTTCTCAAGTGGGAAGTTTGAGTAATTAACAAAAAAAGAGTGTATTCCGCGTTATATGTGTTTGCCAATTGTTCCTACCGTGTTATAGTATGCTTTCATACATGCAATATGGGTATGCGGTTCGGCAGAAATGACCGTTATCGGTGAAAAAAGTCTGTGTAAAAAGTCATCATCCGGTCGATTAAGGCTAAAAAAGGCAGGACGGAATGGCAGAGAAGCAAGATAACGCTATGGTGAAGACAGTCTGTATCAGCCTGGACGGGAAAAACCTCCTCTATGACGGGCTGACGGCGCTTTTTAACATTTCAACGGTAATCTCCCCGGCGGGAGGAGCTCTAGACGATGATCAGGCGCTTGAAATCTGCCGCAGGAACAATCACGATGCGGTGCTTATCAGCGTCAGCAGGCCGTCACTTGAGCTGGTCAGTCTGACGCAGAAGCTGCTGAAGGTACGCAGCAGTGAGCGGATCATGGTCATAAGCGAATCCATTCAGGATAACGTGCTGCTTATGGGGGTACGGACGGGCATACTTGGATATGCCCGTATGGCTATTGATTTCAGCGAACTCGAATTTGCGCTGCAGATGGTATCCCGGGGAAAACGCTACTTCTGTCAAACTTCCTCTTCGATTATTGCCGATCATGTTACCGGAGGAGTGCAGGATGCCGGGGTGACGGGCCGGTACAGTACGCTCACGGATCGGGAAAAAGAGGTGATGATTGCGCTCCTGCAGGGGCTGTCGGTAAAAGACGTCGCCGAGGAGCTGAAGATAAGCGTCAAGACTGTGATAACGCACAAGGCCCGTATCTATCGGAAATTTCAGATCCACTCCATGCTCGAGTTCGTCAAACTCGGTGTCACGCTAGGGCTCTAGATCAAAAACAGCCGGGCAGCTGAAGCGAAAGCACCGTATACCTGAAATCCCGGTTTTCCTTGTTCGCCTCATTCCTGCCGCTGCCGTATTTCCGGCAGCGGCACTCATGTATTCCTACAGAAAAAAGACGGTTCTCTCGAACAGACATTCCAACGAGCGCAGTAGGGTAGGGTGTGAACCGCCTACAGGCGAACAGGGTCGGGCACAAAGGAGAACACATATGAAATGGAGTATTTGGTTGCTGCTTTCGCTATCAGCCGCGGCGGCAGTAAGTTTCAGCAGCTGCCTTCTCGGAGGGCAGGACAGTCTGGAAGAGGGGATCCTGCAGGTCAGTTTCTCAGACGGTGCACGAAGCATCTGGACAGCAGACAGCGCTGACAGCAGCATTGAGAGCTGCAGGCTGGTCATACAGGGTCCGGGTGAAACCGCCGGGAGCATCAGCAGGGTGTTCAATACGGGGGCGGCAGAGGGCGTCAATATTACCGTCGACGGATTGCGGGCTGGTGAATATCGTATGGAAATCGAGGGCTTTGATGCTCTGGACGCAGGCGGCGGGCAGATTGCGTTTCTTAAAGAGCAGGAAAGCGGGGAGCGGACTGTCCCGTTTACCATCAGGAGAGGGGAGGTGACCCAGGTGACGGCAGAGCTTGTGCCGACAGTCGGGGCTGAGTATACCGGGACGCTGGAAATAAGCTCGATCTCCTTCCTCGGGTTTTCCGGGGACACTCGGCTGATGCAGAACAACCCCGAGATCACCCTCAGCCTCTCCTCCCTCGGCAGCGCGGACCTCAGCGGGTTCAGCGCGACTGCGCCGACGTACACGGAGAACGACGGTAAGCGGGATCTGAGCTCTCCTGCCCCGGTGACTGCGGCGAGCATGGGGACCTATTCGGTCACCTACGGGGAAAGCTCCACAGGGGATGCAGGTCCTGAGGATATCGGGAAGCTGACTCTTGCGGACATTCCGGGCGGATGGTACGAGCTGACGGT
>CAYSRK010000185.1:0-1765 GCA_964433385.1 uncultured Spirochaetales bacterium | reverse complement strand
TTTCCGGCGAAAAGGGTATGCAGCTGCGATGCTGAGAGAAGCCCTGCCGCTCTGTCCAGCGCTTGGGCTCAGCCGGGTGCTTATAACCTGCGATGATGATAATATCGGATCACGGAAGGTCATTGAGGCGTGCGGCGGAAAGCTGGCCGATTACACCATGGTCCCGGGAATGAGGATCAGGAAACGCCGGTACTGGATCTCAGTCACCAGGTGAAAGGCAGCGCTGGCAGGAGCTTGCATGCGAGACGTTTGCCGTGCAGAAGATGCAAGATTAGCGTAGGCAGACTGTTCTCCCGGTGAGAAGGAAGGGTTTGCGGAGGTGCAGGAAGAGTCCACGCTCCTCAAACGCTTCCTGTCGGGAAGGGCATACACCAGGCAGAACGGGAAATGCTGTTCCTTTGAATTCTCCGGTCCGAAGAGGATGAGTACCGGGTAATACCGGCACAGGAACAGGCTCGATAAGGGACATTCTTTCGCGTCAGCCGGACAGGAAGCAGCGGCAGCCCGACGGTTGTCAGCCGGGCTGCTCGCTGTTTCCGCTGTTCAGGTTTCTGTCAAGCCAGGCAATTGTCTGCTGGACTGTCAGTATGCTTCTGCAAGTCAGAAGTACCAGCGCAGGGCTGCATAGATAAGCGAATTTTCGCTGTACGCCCCGAACGTTCCCTGTTCATCACCGTAAAACAGCTCCGCGCCTGCTTCCAGCATAACTCCGTCCTCCACATTCCAGGTCAACGAAGGCCGTATCAGGGAGTTCAGCGGATCTGCTTCTGTGTAGATAAACAGTCTTGCCGTCAGCCGGTCGTTGAGATACGTATCCTGCAGTCGGGCGGTGAATGTGTGACTGAATTCCTGCGCCGGCTTTCCCTGATCAATCAGCCCCGGACGGTATGCTCCAATATAGGAGAGCAGATACTGGGCCGACATATCGATGCCCATCAGGTTCCAGTCAGCTCCAAGAAGCGACTGAACCTGATGGTGTCGTTCCACGCTCACCGAAGGCAGCACCCCGGAGAGGTCAATCAGAGAGAACGGCTTGTCAAGGTAGACTGCCGTTTCTCCCCGAACCGCGACGGGGCCGACAGCCGTACTGAAGCTTCCGCCGGCAATCCCGAACCTCCCGTACTCCTGGGTCACCGTCGGTACCTCTCCGGGAATAATGGATGCTGCATACGGCTCATCAGTCCAGGCGGTACCGCCCATTATTTCCAGACTGATCAATGATCCGAAGTACCGCAGCTGGGCAAATGCTTCACTGTTTTCAAGGGTGGGGGAGGGGAGCTCAGCCTGCCGGATATCAATGTTCACTCCGGGAACGAGGGCAGGCTCCCGGGCCCATAGGGAACCCGCTTCGGGCAGCGTGGAGGGTACGAATTGCGGTATCCAGATCGCTTCAAGGGTAATCGGGCCTGCGTACCAGTCCGCTTTTACCGCGGGTATTCCTTTGCGGATCTCCCGGAAGTCAGCCAGGATGAACGATCGCATGTCGCGGGGACTGACGATGTCAGTGATGAAAGCTCCTTCCGCCTGTCCCCACGTGACAGCCTGAAGACCTGCTCTGATATCGACAGTTTCCAGAAAGAGATCGATGTACGCTTCGCGCAGACCAATGACCGGTTCCTGCCCGATGTCAACTGTCAGATAGGGGTTGATGATGGTTCGCGTCATTTCTCCCCAGCCTTCCAGAGTGATATCCGCTGTCTGTCTGCTTACCGCTATGTCGCTTTCGCTGAACCGCCCGGCGGTGTAGCTTCGCATCAATCCGTGT
>CAYSRK010000184.1:0-4632 GCA_964433385.1 uncultured Spirochaetales bacterium | reverse complement strand
CAGGAAAAATGGTTTATGATTGTGCAAGAAGTTAACAAAATATGCTATATTTTGTAATTTTCATGTACATATAAGTTTTTTTTAGGAGGGTGAGATAATGTTGAAACACAGTATCGGCAGTCTGCATACGACGGAGAGGAAGACGCCGGAGCTCTTCAGGGAGCAGTTTCCCTACACCAGCGTGCCGCGGATTCTCTTTGATGGGATGACCGTCCCGATAGAGATGCCCGAGGAGATATGGATCACTGATACCACCTTCCGTGACGGACAGCAGGCCCGCCCTCCCTACGCTGTGGATCAGATTGCCCATCTGTACGATCTCATGCACCGACTGGGAGGAGAGCGAGGCATAATCAGGCAGTCGGAGTTTTTCCTCTACTCCCAGCGCGACAGACGGGCGGTGGAAAAGTGCCTCGCGTTCAACCATCCGTATCCGCAGATAACCGGCTGGATACGGGCTGATCCGAAGGATTTCTCCCTTGTCAGGGACTTCGGCCTCTCAGAGACGGGCATCCTCACTTCCGTCTCTGACTACCATATCTACCTAAAGATGAAGAGCACCCGGGCTGCGGTTCAGGAGAAGTACCTGGCCGTCGTCAAGGAAGCCCTGAACCGGGGTATCATCCCGCGGTGCCATTTTGAGGACATAACCCGGGCCGATATCCGTGGTTTCGTACTGCCGTTTGCCCAGAAGCTGCTGCGGCTCTCCGAAGAAGCCGGCATACCGGTGAAAATCCGCCTGTGCGATACCATGGGTTTCGGTCTGTCCTATCCGGGGACCGTGCTGCCGCGTTCAATTCCCAAACTGGTGCACGCATTCAGGCAGGAGATCGGCTACCCGAGTGCGTATCTTGAGTGGCACGGACATAATGACTTCCATAAAGTCCATACCAACGCCGCAACTGCCTGGCTATACGGAGTCAGCGCGCTTAACGCGAGCCTCCTCGGCTATGGCGAGAGGACCGGCAATCCGCCCCTCGAGGGAGCGGTTATTGAGTACGCGGGGCTGTGCGGCAGTGACGGGGGCATGGATCTGAAGGTGATTCAGGAGATTGCCGACTACTACAAGCGGGCGGTAAAGGCCCCCGTTCCCGCCAACTACCCATTTGTAGGCGATGAATTCAACACCACCCGGGCCGGCATTCATGCAGACGGGCTTTTGAAGAATGAGGAAATCTACAATATCTTTGATACGGGCGCGCTGCTCAACCGGCCCCTCAGAGTAATGGTTACCGACAAATCGGGGATGGCCGGTATCGCCCGCTGGCTCAATGACAATGTTCCGTCAATCATCAGGGGAGAAACGGAACCGGTGAGCAAGCGGCATCCCGGGGTGAAGCAGATCTATACGTGGGTCATGGAGCAGTACCAGCAGGGGAGGGTAACGAGCATTTCAGCGGAGGAGCTGACCGCCGAGGCGCGTCACCATATACCGCGCCTGTTCGAGTCCAACTTCTCCACAGCCTTGTCCCGGGCTGAGCATTTCGCAGCGAAAATTGCTTCCCGGGTCTCAGCGCGCCTGACTGGTGATTCGTTCGACGAGGAGAGTCACAAGAAAACACTCAATGAGGTAATGGTGCGCGAACCTTCGATCCAGTTCGCCGCGGTTACGGATCTGCAGGGCCGACGGGTAAGTCAGGTCCATACCCAGCATGGAGAGAAGGTCTTCTTCCGCAACATCAGAAACAAGAATTTCAGCGATCGGGAGTGGTTTATCCATGTCACCACAACGGGTGAGCCGTTTACCTCGGATCTCTACTTCTCGCGCTATACCGAGCGGCTGATCATTACCAGCGCCCAGCCGCTGAGAGGCAGCACAGGTGAGCTGAAGGCGATTCTCAACCTTGATTTTGTCTTCAGTGAGCTGGTGAAACTTGATACCGACCTCCCGGAAGAGCTGATCGAGAGCAGCTTCTCCTGATTAGCGCTGCTCTGGACAGAGGTGAGTAAATCAACTAGGATTGGCGCCATGGAACTGCCTATTTCTGGAAAGCTTGTCGATTCTGTCTACTGGTTTCCCGTCAGGGTCTACTTCAGCGACACCGATGCGGGGGGGGTTGTCTACCACGCCCGTTACCTCGACTATGCCGAACATGCCCGCAGCGAAATGCTGCGGCTGCTCGGGGAGAACCAGCGGGAGATGATTCGCTCCAAGGGGAACGTGTTTGTCATCCGTTCCGTGCAGGCCGAGTTTCACCGCCCGGCACTCCTTGACGATCTGCTTGCCGTGCGGACTGCTGTCACCCGCTGCGGGCGCACGGTGGTTCAGTTCCGCCAGGATATTCTGCGGGATGAACAGCTGCTCTGCTCCCTGCAGGTAAAAGCCGGGTTCGTCTCGGTGCAGTCCGGCCGCCCCCAGCCGATGCCCCAGGAGTGGAGACAGAAGATCTTCTCGCTCCTGCAGGAGTGAGGGGAGAGCCGATCCCCAGGAGGAGCCTTCCATGCAGTTCGACCATGAGGCTGTACATCTGCTCTCCCGGTATCTGAGTGCGGCAGCCGTGTTCGTGCCGCTCTTACGCCGCCGAACCGTGCTTGGTGCCGCACGGCAGGATATCATACGAAGCGCGGAATCTGTATTCGAAGGGCGCAAGGTAAACGCCCGTGAGCTTGAGCAGCTGCTTGCGCAGTACGGTTCTCCGCAGGAGGCGGCTGAGCGGTTCGGGAATGAACCCCGGGGGTTTACCGTCCGCTTTGTATCCGCAAGGGACCAGGGACTGCTGCTGCTCCTCTGGGCCGCGGCGGCAGCCGCCTTCGTTGTCGGTCTCCTCTTTATCCTCTTTTTCAGCTGCTGCGGCGATGAGCGCACGTTTGTCTCCGTTGTTCGGCTGCTTTTCGCAGCTGCCGGAGTGTTTGCAGCTGTGTGGCTTATCATGATACTCATCGGCCGCTCCGCTGCGCACTCCCAGGATGATCCGCTCCCCCGTGCTGTTCACCCGGCTCCATATTCCCTGGCCGATCAGATACTTTCGCTGATCACCGCGCTTCTGCTGATCCTGCTGCTGACACTCTTCATCGGGCGGCTCCAGCTCACGCTTCCAGCTGCCTCGGCGTGCATTATAATCAGGATTTTTCAGCCCGGATTCTACCGGATTATTCCCCTGCTGGTAATCCGTCTCGTTCTTGATGCGATTCTTGCCGCAGCGGTAATCGCAGAAAGAAAGGAGCGGGGATACGTTCACCTCGCCCGCATGCTGCTGAGCGCCTATGACGCTGCTCTGGCATGTATATTCCTCTCGGGCGGATATGACTGCTTCTTCTCCCGCGAGCTGTTTATCCATTTCGGTATCCCGGTGAACGAACAGCTGCTTGCCGGTCTCTACAGCGGAATTCTCCTCCTGGCTGTCGGGCTGAACATCGCCGGCACAGTCAGAAAGGCGGTGAGACTGGCTCGCAATCCTCTGCTCGAACAGATCAGCCCATAAACAGATAGGCTGCTGCGATACTGACCGCGACTGGAAAGATCAGGTTACGGGTCACCAGAGCTGTTGCTGCTGCTGCGCTGACGGCAATGAGAGCGGCGCCGGGTTCCTGGGAGAAATCGATAAGCAGGCCGGGGAAGATCAGGGCTCCAAGGGCTGCAACGGGCATGACTCGAAGAAACCGTTTAAAGAAGGGCGGCAGCCGGTCCAGGGCGGAGATGAAAAACGGGATGACTCGTGCGGCGTAGGTTCCTGCAGATGAGGCAAGCACGATGATGAATATGTCAAAGTTCAAACTGCTCCTCCTTGAAGATGTCGGTGACTGCCGGCAGGAGGGCTGCCCCCAGGGCTGAGGCGCAGACCATAGAAACAGCGAAAGCCCAGCCTGGTTTCATAGCCAGTGCCAGCACGAGAACGGAATTGACTGCCGCTGCCGCGGCGGCAATGACGATGTACCAGCGGATGGTGCGCACATTATGCACCAGCAGGGCAGCAAACATGCCGTAGAGGGTGATGCCGATTGACTGCTGCAGGGCAGCGGGCAGGATGCCGCCGGCTGTGTATCCGGTGAAGGTTCCCGATACCCATCCGAGCCAGGCGGTCGCCTCCATGGCTGTCAGGTAGGGGGTGGAGATCGGACCGCTTGTCGAGGAGGCGGTTGCGAAGACCTCATCGGTATTGCCGAAGGCTATAAGCATGCGCCCGGCAATTCGCCTTTCCACGGTGCGGCGCGAGAGCGAAGCGCTCATGAGCAGGTGGCGCAGATTCACCAGGATGATGCCGGTGATAATCTCCGCTGTCCTGGCTCCGGAGGCGATAAGGTTCAGGGCGAAGAACTGGCTTGCGCCGGCGAACTGGACCATGGAAAAGAGCATGGCCTCGGGAAGGCTGACGGATACGTCCCGCGCAATAAGCCCGAAGGCCATAGCTGCCGGAAAGTAGCCGACGAATATGGGAAACCCAGCCGATATGCCGCGGGCGACGGAAGCTCTCCGTTCAGGCGGTGTCAGAGATCGGTTCATGATGCGTGTAGACCTCCCGCAGGTGTTCTGGAGCGGGAGCATATGCCCGCACCGGCCCATTGTACCGTCATGGAACGTTCGGTGCAACGGGTCGCATTGCCTCATAATTTTTCTAACCGAAAAAATGGAATTCCTCATAATCAAAATCTAACCCAACCACATTGCCACACAACGGCTCAAGAATTGTCTCG
>CAYSRK010000183.1:0-4261 GCA_964433385.1 uncultured Spirochaetales bacterium | reverse complement strand
TGTTCATCCGGGATAAAGGGCGGCAGGTCAGGTTCGGGAAAATAGCGGTAATCGTGGGCCGCCTCCTTGGAGCGCATGGAGCTGCTGCGGGAGCGCTCTTCATCCCAGAGCCGGGTCTCCTGTACAACCCGCGCTCCTGTTCTGATCATCTTCATCTGCCTGCGCTGCTCATAATCCATCGCTTTGCGGACAAAGCGGAAGGAGTTGAGGTTCTTGATCTCCACCTTGGTTCCGAGGCCGGCCCCGGCATGGTTGACCGAGATATTCGCATCGCAGCGCAGCGATCCCTCCTCCATGCTGCCGTCGCAGACGCCGAGGCTCCGGACAAGGCGGCGAAAGGCTTTGAGAAACTCCTCAGCCTCCCGGCCGTCGGACAGGTCAGGTTCGGTGACGATCTCAAGCAGGCTCGTACCGGCCCGGTTGAAGTCCAGCATGCTCATCTGCGGGGTATGGATCATCTTCCCGGCATCCTCTTCAAGGTGGACATCGTGTATCCTGACCTGCTTTGCCCCGGAACCGGTTTCAAACGCAAACCGGCCGCCGCGACCGATCGGGTCGGTGAACTGCGATATCTGGTAGTTCTTCGGCATATCGGGATAGAAGTAGTTCTTTCTCTCGGGGACCGTATGGCGGGAGAGCTCACAGCGCAGTGCTGAGGCAACGGTGTACGCCATCTCCAGCGCCCGGATGTTCACAGCCGGCAGAACTCCCGGGTATCCGAGGCAGACGGGACAGACGTTGGTGTTCGGCGGGTCTCCGTATGCGGCACGGCAGCTGCAGAAGGCTTTAGTCCGCGTCAGCAGGTGAATGTGGATCTCAAGTCCAATATATGTGGTAAAACCGCCCATCAGCCTGCCCCTTCCCCGCTCTTCAGGTGACCGGGAGCAAGGTCTATCTGCCGCCCGCCGCTGAGCTTTCCGGCTGCGTCAAAGAGCCGGTCCTCGCAGAAGGCCGGAGCCGCGATCTGGAGTCCCACGGGGAGTCCGCCGCTGAAGCCGGCGGGAAATGCGAGGGAGGGAATCCCTGCGAGGTTGGCGGTAACGGTAAACTTGTCGGCGATCTTCTGCTGCAGGGGGCTCATCATTGCGCTGTCAAAGCGGAATGATGAAACCGGGAAGACGGGCATCAGGATCAGATCGGCCTCGCTGAAGAGCTTTTCGATCTCGTTTCTGATCAGGGTCCTGATCTTCTGCGCCTTCGTGTAGTACTGGTCCTGAAACCCGGAGCGCAGGACGTAGGTGCCGAGCAGAATTCTCAGCTTCACCTCACTGCCGAATCCTTCGTCCCGGGTTCGGCGTACCAGCTGCTCATGGTCACAGACGGGCCGGCCGTCATCTGCGGCGCTCCGCTTTCCATACCTGATCCCGGTATAGCGGGCCAGATTCGCGCTCGCTTCGGCGGCGGCTATGGTATAGTAGGCTGCCACGGCATACTCAAGCGTTTTCAGGGATGCCGGCTGCACCCTCCAGCCGAGGGCGCGCATCTGCTCGGAGGCTGCATCAAGGGCACCCCGGACGGTCCGGTCAACCCCCGCATCCGGCACCAGAACAGCCGCAGTATAGGGGGCAGCTGCCGGACGGCTCTCGGTCCAACGGGCAGTCTGGTCCATCGGGTCGCTTCCCCTGATGACGTCGAACACAGTTTTCACCATCTCCGCTGAGTCAGCGAGAATGCCGACGGTTTCCAGCGATGAGGCGTAGGCGGTCAGCCCATAGCGGGAAACTGCGCCGTAGGTGGGCTTGAGTCCGTAGGTGCCGCAGAAAGCCGCCGGCTGGCGGACGGAACCTCCGGTATCACTGCCGAGGGCAAAGGGTACCATGCCGAGGGCAACGGCGGCTGCCGATCCTCCGCTGGACCCGCCGGGCACATACTCATGGTTCCAGGGGTTGCGGGTAGGATACCAGGAGGAATTGGCCGTGGTTGAACCCATGCCGAATTCATCCATGTTCAGCTTGCCGACGGCAACTGCCCCGCAGTCTAGCAGGCGCTGTACAGCAGTCGCTGTATAGGGTGAGATGAAACCGCGCAGCATCTCTGAGGCGCAGGTGAGCTGAAAATCTGTAACAGCAATATTGTCCTTGACTCCGAAGGGTATGCCCGAGAGCGGGTGAGTACTGGAGCCTGCCTGTGCAGCTCCTTTTGCGGGGTCGATCTCCAGAAAAGCTTTAACCTCGCTGTCGCACGCTCTGAGCAGACGGGCGTATTCGGCAAGTTCGGCGGGGCCGGAGGTCAGCCTTCGCCAGTAGCGGGCATCTCGCTGCTGTCTGCTCTCCGTTTCCATCCTGTGCCTTATCGCCTCCTGTTACCTTCAGAGTACGCCGGGGATGGTGAAAAAGCGGCTGTCGCGCTCGGGCGCCCGTTTAAGCAGTTCATCCGGCCCGACGCCGCCCTGGACCGGCTCATCCGCTCTCAAGGGAGCCTGTTCACCCGGGGCACGGACGGTCGGGGAAAGCCCGGCGGTATCGGCAAGCTCCATCACGGCAGCGTATTCGAGCATAGCGCTCACTGCCTCGGAGAGTTCCGATACTTCACGCTCGGTGAGTTCGAGCATAGCCAGCTCGGCTGTTCTGTACAGCTGTTCCCTGTCCAACATCCTCTCAACCTCCCGCCTCCGGCGAAGCGGAAAAAATAATGGATAAATATACATAAAGCGCTCCCTTTATAAAAGGGGGTTATGCAGGGTATCCTCATTTTTTTCCCTCATTGCGGCCTTTTTCACGTGTTATACATGCGCTGCAGCCCAGTTTTTATGAGCAGATGAGGATTGGGTTGCGCCGCCGGTGATTCGGGGCTATGATAGGGTATGGATCCTGATAAGGTTGGCAACAGCTTTCTGCACAGCCACAGTCTCTTCGGAGGGCTGACTGACGAAGAACTGGAGGAGATCCGCAGCTGCCTGAAGGAGGAGCGCTACAGCAAGGGTGAGACGATACTCCGGGAGGGCGAGCCGAACAGCAAGCTCTACTTCATTGTTGAGGGTTCTGTCGCAATTCTGAAGAATCCCCGTGAGGAGGATCCGACCGAGCAGCCGGTTCTGCTCAGCCGTATGCATACCGGGGACACCTTCGGGGAGATGGAGCTGATAGACATTCAGCCTTGCGCCGCAACCGTTCGGGCTGAGACCGACACCACAGCGGTCACCTTCACCAACGCCGACTTGTACCATATTTCGAAGTGGAACCTGAAAACTTATGCCATGATCATAATGAACCTTGCCCGTGAGATCAGCCGGAGACTGCGGGCGAACAACAGCCTTCTTTCGCTTGAGCTCTATGGCCGTCAGGACGGTTCCTGAAAGCTGCCCTTCTCCCTCTTCCAGCTCTCGTACTCTGCCGCGGTGTTGATGTTGATGAAGGACTCACCGCGGGGGTCATAGAGGCTGACAGTATTCTCGTCCGCATACCTGACCGTTACCTGATCGTAGAAGGAGATGATTCTTCGTCTGCCTGCACTGATGCTTCGGTTCACAGCCGGGAGGCAGGCGGTCCGGTAGAAGGCAAACAGCGGCTCCGGGTTTCCCCTCCAGAGGGGAACGAGCGCATCAGCTGATCCGATGCTTCCAGCCATCCATCGTACCAGCCGCTGTTCCAGGCCGGGAGCATCCACCGTGGTGATGAAGAGCAGGCTTGTGCGGGCAGCGGCAAGGGAGGCGGCCAGTCCTCCGAGCGGTCCATAGCCCGGCTGGGCATCCGCTGCAAACCTGACCTGCTCCCGGAGACTTCCGTCCGGCAGAACATTCCGCGTGTCCGTGTCGTATCCGACCGATACCAGAACCTCCTCAAACAGGGGGAGGAGCTGCCGCAGCTTCCGCTCAAGAAAGGTCTCCCCTCCTGCACTCAGCTGAGTCTTGTCGCATCCCCCCATCCTCATTCCCCTGCCTCCGGCGAGCACGGCTGCCGAGGCATCAATTCTCCCGGTCATCATTCCCCGCAGCCCAGAGCTGCACAGCCTCAGCAGCCCCTGTGAAATCCCAGTCGTAGACAAGGAGATCAACCCGATCAAGAACTGCCCGTGCTGAAGGCTTGAAAACCGGCTTGTGCCTGCTGCCGGCCATCATGAGGGAAAAATCGGGTTCGAGTACTTCCAGCACGTGGTTTCCTTCAAATATGATGCCGGGGTATCCTTCGGCCCGGGAGAGCACCTTGCCGACAGCCTCGCCGACCATTTCCGGCCTGGACTGCACCCAGATAACCGCGGCCGCTCCTGCAGCGGCGTAGTATCCGGTATCGGTGCCGGGCTGGGCGATGAAGGCAGGGGCAGG
>CAYSRK010000182.1:0-6100 GCA_964433385.1 uncultured Spirochaetales bacterium | reverse complement strand
GAGCAGAACAGCCGTATCCCTCGTAAGGCTTTCTCCCAGGACCGGAAGGACCCACCAGCTGCGGGTCCACCTGCAGAGTATCGGCTGTCCCATTATCGGTGACCCGCTGTACAGCAGAAAGGACCGAGGATTTCCTGAAGCAGGGCTCATGCTGCATGCGCTTTCGCTGAGCATACGCCTCCCGGGAAGTGAAGCTGAGCGCAGGTTCGTCGCCCCGCTGCCGGCCAGGTTCAGGGAGTTTGTGAAGGTGCTTGACCCTCCCCGTGACGGTGGGGCATGAGGGCCGGGTTGAACCGTTTCTCAACTCCAAGAAGGGTCGGAGCACCGTGGCCGGGAAAGATTAGGGTATTGTCGCTGAACGGCAGTATCTTTTCCCTGATTGATCGCAGCAGGAGAGAACGGGAGAGGGAGCTTTCCGTTGAGCCGATATGGCCGGCGGTCATCACGTCTCCGGTAAACAGGGCATCGCTTATCTTGTAGACGATTGAATCGGTGGAGTGGCCTGGTACAAGCAGGGCGCTGACCTCGAATCCGGCGAGGGTGAACTGTGAGCCGTCCGCTACGGAATTGACTGGGAAGTCGTAGATATGGGGACTGTTTGCGTAGATGGAGAAGGGATAGATCTTCGAAAGTGTCCTGAGTCCCTGCGTGTGAGATTCGTGACGATGGGTGAGTAGTACATGGCTGAGGGTGTAGCCGTTTTCTTCAATGAGCTTCAGCAGCTCAATATCCATATGGCCCGGGTCAATGAGAATCGCCTCCCCGCCGCTGTCGCCGCCGACGATGTACGAGTTGGAAAATCCAATTACGGAAAAATGGAAAAATATCTTCATGAATCATTCCCTGAAAAACGAGGCTTCTTCGAAGTTCGAGTATTTGAAGCTGACATTGCGGCGCTGTGAGAGAAAAAAGTCGGTCTTCTTCAGGTTGCAGTCCCGGAAGGAGACATTTTCCAGCACCGCGGAGGTGAAGTTCGAGTAATAGAGGTCCGAATCATCAAAGACGGTATCTGAAGCCCGGATACCGACGAAGTTTGAATGGAGGATGTCCGAACCGGCAAAGCTGCAGTCGCTGAACTGGGAGCCGGCGAATACCGAATACTTGCTGGTAATGTCATTGAAGCGGCAGTTTATAAAAGTTGAGAACTCAAAAAATGAGAGCTGAATATAGGATTCACTGAAGTCTATATCGGTGAAGCGGCCGTAGGAGAAGCGGCAGGCGTAAAACCTGCTTCCGGTCAGGTCTAGATTGGAAAACGTTTCATTGGTAAAGCAGTAGGAACCGAGCGCATCCTTTGACATGAACCGTTCAATGAGCTCATTTTTCAGACGTTCCCTATCGGGCACGTGCAGGGAACAGAACCGTTCTCCGGTAACGGCATAATTGATGCAGCCGGGATGGGCGCAGCGGATAAAACTGAACATACTACAGAAGGTAATGAAAATAGCGCTGTTGTCAATCCCCTGTAAAGATTATAGAGTAAAGCCTGTATGAAACAGCGCCTGGGGACCGTATTGCGCGGGATAAACAATATTTACACGGTGGAGGATGAGCTGGGGGAGTGCCGCCTCTGCCGGATCAAGGGGAAAAAGCTTGTCGGAGGCGAGCTGGTCTACAATCCTATTGCTGTAGGCGATATCGTGGAATATACCCCGGTCTCGCCGAAGGAAGGACTCATTACGGCAAGGAGACCGCGCAGGAGCAGTTTTATCCGGTGGAATATGAAGCGCGGGCTCCCGCAGATCCTGGCGGCCAATATGGACAGGGTGGTATGCATTGCCGCAGTCGACAACCCGCCGCTGAAACCGCGGTTTATCGACCGGGTCATCGTCTGCTCCGGTGATACGCCGGTTACCCTGGTGATCAACAAGTCGGACCTTCCCGATGACGGCACGGCAGAGAAAACGCTCGCCCTCTACCGGGAGTTGGGTTATGAGGTGATGATGAGCTCTCTCATGCTCCCGCACCTGAGGAAACAGCTGGCAGCGCATCTTACCGGACTGACCGCAGCTTTTGTCGGTCAGTCGGGTGTCGGCAAGTCTTCGCTCATCAATGCCCTTATTCCCGGTGCGCGCCAGAAAACCGGGGAGATTTCTGATAAGTATAACCGTGGCCGGCATGTAACAAACCATGCCCTCCTCATTGAGGGGGCTGGGCTGAAGATAATCGATACGCCGGGTGTGAGGGAACTGCAGGTTCCCGCCATGGACCTGCATGAGCTCGGTTTTCACTTTCCTGAGATTGCCGAGTTTGCCCGCCGCTGCGGCTACCAGCCCTGCCTCCACCGGGATGAGCCTCAGTGTGCGGTGCGGGAGGCAGTTTCAGCCGGGAGGATTTCACCGCTGCGCTACGACAGCTACCGTAAGATTCTCGCATCTATCGAGGAGCTGCAGAATGGCGCATAT
This sequence comes from uncultured Spirochaetales bacterium, assembly GCA_964433385.1. GTDB lineage: Bacteria > Spirochaetota > Spirochaetia > JABMQR01 > JABMQR01 > M55B182. The sequence continues at coordinate 3,695 of CAYSRK010000182.1, read as the reverse complement.
TGAAGGGGTTTTTGCAATGGACAGCACAAGATGCGCCTTTCCTATGCCGGAAAGAACACTGAAAGACCTTGAATTCCATTCTGTGATGAATGATCTTCAGAGATTCTGCCGCAGCAGCGAAGGCAGGCAGCTTCTGCAGAATCAGGGGTTTTACCGGACACGGGATGAACTGGACCGTCAGCTGAACTATGTCGATGAAATGCTGGAACTGCGGGAGAAGAGCGGGCGGTGGATGGAGGGGGAGTTCCCCGATATCCGGGAGGCGCTTCACCGCGCTGCTGCTGAGGGGGGGGCAGCAGACGGTGAGCAGCTGTACAGCCTGTATCTGTACCTCTGCGCAGCAGACAGCCTTAAAGAGTATATCTGCAACAGCGAGGACTGCATTCCGAAGCAGACTGCAGTCCTCATCGGCAGCATGCCGGATGTAAGCCGCACCCGCGTGCTGCTCGGTTCAGCTCTCGAGGGTCCGGGACGGGTCAAGGAGACCCACCCGAGGATAGCTCCCCTCATCAGGGAACTGGAAAACGCTCGCAGAGAGCGGGGTTTAGCTGCCCAGTCTTACCTGTCCGGACAGCCCGATGCGATGCAGCAGGATCAGGCGGTGGTCCGTGACGGCAGGATCGTCCTTCCCGTGAAAAGCAGCGCGAGAAGTTCCCTCGCGGGGATTGTCCACGGCAGTTCCGGATCCGGGGCAACGCTCTTCATTGAACCGCTTGATCTTGTCGATCGGAACAACCGTGTAGCCTGGGCAGAACAGAGGATAGCTGTAGAGATCCGGGCAGTGCTTAAGGAGCTGACTGCCGAGGTACGTTCCGTACTGCCGCAGATTGAAGCGGTTTCTGAAACGGTGGGAGCAGTCGATGCTTTCAGCGCCAAGGCCCGTTACAGCCGCAGCCGCAGCTGTACCCGGGCGCAGGGTTGTGAACGGGGACTTGAGCTGAAAAAAGCCCGCCATCCGCTGCTGGGAAGCATGGCGGTTCCGATCGATATCGAACTTGCCCCGGAGAAACGGGCGCTGATCATGTCGGGACCGAATGCCGGCGGAAAGACCGTGACGCTGAAGACCATCGGTCTTCTGGCACTGATGAACCAGTACGGTCTGTTTATTCCGGCTGAGGAAGGAAGCAGCCTGATGCTCTTCGGCAGCGTCCTGACCGACATCGGGGATGAGCAGTCGATAGCTGCCTCGCTCTCAACCTTCTCCGGACATATGAAACATATCAGTGAAATTATGCGCACAGCCGATTCAATCTCCGATTCGCTGGTTATCCTCGATGAGCTCGGTTCGGGGACCGACCCCTCCGAGGGAGCCGCCCTCGCTCGCGCAGTCCTGGAGTACAGCTGCGAACGGGCGGCATTGACGTTCATCACCAGCCATCATTCGGTGCTCAAGCACTATGCCTACGGGTCAAAGACAATCCTCAACGCATCAATGGAGTTTGATGATGCGCTTAAAACACCGACGTTCCGTGTTATCCCCGGTCTGCCGGGAGATAGCTATGCAATCGAGACGGCCCGGAGAATGGAGATGCCTCCTGAGGTGATCGATAAGGCCTGCTCCTATCTCTCCGATGAGTCGGTCAGGATCAGTACCGTGATCAAGGCGCTTGAACAGAAGCGAAAGGAGCAGGAGCTTCTCGAGCAGCAGCTGCGTGACAGGGAGGAGCAGATAATTAATAAGGGCAGGATGTACGACCTGAAGCTTCTGAAACTCAGACAGGATGAGGCGCTGCTGAAGCAGAAGCAGCTCTCCGGGCTCGATTCCTTCGCCGCCGAGGCACGCAGGGAGCTGGAGAACCTTGTGCGGGAACTGAAGGAGAAGGGGGCAGACCGGGAACGGACGGTAAAGGTGAAGGAGTACATCAGCGGACTTGATGCAGAGATTCAGAAGAAGTCCCGCCAGGTAAAGCAGGCTGAAACCTACATTCAGGCGCCCTCAGGTGAGGAACCGACTGAGGGGGCCAGTGTGCGGGTCTCCCCTGGAGGGAAAATCGGCACGGTTGTGCGGCAAAGTCGTCCGGGATTCTGGGTAGTCGCGCTCGGCTCAATGAAAATAACGTTCGCCCAGAAGGATCTTCAGGTTGTCGTGCAGGAGAATCCGGAAAAGATGCACCGCAGCGGCTCTCGGGTGCGCTACTCCCTGGAGTCCGAGACCTCGGGTGCAAGCATGCCGGTTCTGACCCTTGATGTGCGAGGGATGACTCTTCAGGAGGCCCGCCTTGAGCTTGAAAAGCAGCTTGACCGGGCTATCGTTCACGGCATGACCTCATTTTCCGTTATACACGGCAAAGGAGACGGTATTCTGCAGCGAGGGCTGCACGAGTATCTGCGCAGTTCGCCGGTAGTGCGAAGTTTTGAATTTGCCGGACCGCAGGAGAGCGGATATGGGAAAACCTACGTCTTTTTAACCGATTGAGAGCGGCAAACTCTTGCTCTCGGGAAAAAATACCTGCTATTATGGGGAACGCCTGCCGACTGACAGTGCAACCGGCTGCTGCGGCCGGTTTTTTTTTGATCACAGGCTGAATAGATATGGGACGACGAGGATGTGCCGATGGAAGTAACGTTACAGGAACTGATTGAATCGATAAAACGTGACGGAGTTGAATCCGGAGAGAGCAGGGCTGAACAGATAGTGGCGGAGGCTGAACGGAAGGCCGAGCAGATAGTTTCAGACGCCGAAAAGGAGGCTGAGAGGCTTCTCGACGAAGCGCGGAAAACCATAGCCATGCAGGAGGCCGGCAGTATCGCCTCCGTCAGGCAGGCAGGGAGGGATCTGCTGATTTCCCTCCAGAAAAGCATATCGGATCTCTTCATGACGATACTGAGCCGTAACATTGATGCTGCGTTGAAGGATGATGACGTTGTTTCCAAGGCGCTCATCACGGTACTCTCCTCGGACCTGCTTTCGGGAAAGAGCGCCTCGGTTGAACTGCCCGAAAATCAGGTGAAGGCGGTCACCGCAGTTCTGACACGGGATGCTGCCGAACTGCTGAAGAAGGGGTATGAGCTCAAACCGGTCAAGGGGCTGAGCAGCGGATTTGTGATCCGGGAGCATGACCGCAGCGGCTATTACGGGATTACTCCCCAGACGCTTGCCCAGATGCTTGGGGTGTATACCAGCGATGAGATCCGGAAGCTGCTCACCGAAGCTGCTGAGAATCCGCAGGGTGACGGGAAAGAAGGAGCCTAGCTTGTCGTCCTATTACTACTTCGCCGCCACATTGCCGATGCTGCAGAAACAGTCAGAAATGCCTTTCAGTATGGAGGAATTTCTCACCCTGTGCCGCTACCATATGAACCGTCGCGACAGCGCCGTGGTTGAGGCAGCCGTCACTGGCGGGGAAGCAGAGACCTCTCTGACGGTACTGCGGCGGCTGCGGGAGTACAGGAAGGCTGTTTCCGAAGAGCTTGCATCCCTTCGTGCCAGGCGGCTTGGACGGGACCAGGCTGCGTATGCCGACCGTTCCCTATGGGTTGCGGATGCTGAAGCTGCCGCCAAAGCGGCTTATGGTGCATCCGACCCTCTGGAGACTGTTGAAATGCTCTTTATGCAGGAGTGGCGCCTGCTGGATGAGCTTGAGTCGCAGCATTACTTTGATCTGGAGAAAATCGTTATCTACGCCTTGAAGCTGCAGCTTCTGCACAGGGCTTCCTGCAGGAGCAGGGAACAGGGGCGTGAGGAGTTCGGCCAT
>CAYSRK010000181.1:0-5954 GCA_964433385.1 uncultured Spirochaetales bacterium | reverse complement strand
TTCACCTCAAGCAGCCTGCACTGATTTCGTACGGACAATGTTTCATCACTCGGGTCAATCAACCCGGCTCTTTGCCGTACAGCTGATAATACTTTTTTTTTAAGAATTCCTTCTCGTAGTTCACCTCACCCAGCTGCCGAAAGAGCTCCTGCTTCTCTTTTTTCAGCCGATCGTATTCTTCATCCTTCTTGTTTTTTCTCTCAAAGATGAATGCGGCATTCTCTAACAGCTTCTTCTTCCAGGAACTGATCTGGTTTGGATGAACCTCATACTTCTCTGCCAGCTCAGCCAACGTAAGTTCTTCCTTCACTGCTTCAAGAGCAACCTTGGCTTTAAAAGCCTCATCAAATTTCTTCCTCATGTGAACTCCCATAGTCTTCCATAGTAGTCCACCTTATCTGGTTTGAAAACTGGTCTCGCTCAATGGGCTCAGCATAGATATCCCGATGGAATGTAGCCCCTGATAGAATGACTTCTCGATATAGGATTTGCTCATCGGACTATCGAGATCCTTCCCATAAAAGAGCAGCGAATGCGGACGGGTATGCATTATCACCTTCTCCAAGATCTGGTATACTTGGAAGGTAATCGGAATGTCGCGCACGCTCCCCCATTTCGGCTCCTTGAGTCCAACATGGTCCTCCCAGGAATGCCTGACTGAGATATGGTCCTGATTCACATCGGTCACGAGCAAACCGCGGATCTCTCCCAACCGCATGCCAGTTGAAAGCGTCAGTACATTGATGGCATAGTGTCGAAAATCCTTCCAGATACCAGGGTCAGCGAACAACTGCCGTACTTCCTTAGGACTCAGGACACCCCGCTTTTTGAAGATATGCTTTACCCTGCGGACATATTTTGCGGGATTTTCATCGAGAAGTCGCTCGTAGCAGGCCTGATCTAGGATGATCCGCATCTGCTGCAGAAGCTTGTTGATTGTAGATGAGGCAAAATTCCCCTCCTCTACCAGACGTACGATCCAGTCATCGATCTGGCAGGCGGTTATGGCCCCGAGCGGATGCTTCCCCCACCTGGGAATGAGATGGTTGCGGGTATTGCCGGTGGCATTTTTTAGATACGCTCTGCTGAAGGAATAATTTCTCGCCCGCTTGCTGCGGACATAGCGGCTGCTTTCCTCCCAGAAGTCTTTGGCAAATTCACCGAAAGTCAGCTGCTTTCGCTTCTGCTTATTGCGTTTTTTTTCTTCTTCACGTTCAGCCAGGTGCTTCAGCACCCAGTTTTCTGCTGCAGCCCTGCTGGTACAACCGGTAGAGACCCGGTACTCACCCAACTCTTCCTTGATTTTCGCATAATACAGGTACCGATTTTTCTTCGAGGTGCTTCGTCTGTAGAGGGTAAATGGACAAGACTGACGTGCCATGGATCACTCCTTTTTTACCGTCAGTGAAACCTTTCAGGTAACACTTTTGGTAACAGTTGGTTTGAAACATGGACATCAGTTGTCTGGTAGTCCTAGTAACTACTTATAATAGAATAAATAACAATTGAGCGAGGCGGGATTCGAACCCACGACTTCCACCTCCGGAGGGTGGCGCTCTATCCAGCTGAGCTACCCGCCCGTTACGAACACATCCGTTCGGACTAAGGCATCATAGCGGTATCAGCCGCCTCATGTCAACTGTCAATTTACCTTCACCCCTTCACCCGTATCACTGAGCGAGTTGTCAAGAACGGGAAAGCGTACTATATTCGACTGATGAACAAGACCTATCTTCTTACGCTTATCCCGGTTTTTCTCTGGTCCACCGCCTTTGTCGGCGTCAAGATAGGCCTCGAATATGCGACACCCATGGCCTTCGCCGGCGTCCGCTTCATGCTCTCAGGCATCCTCCTCGCTCTCGTCATCCGCGACATACCAGGACTCATCCGCCACACAGTAAAACACTGGAAACTCGTCCTGAAAACCTCAATCCTGCAGACCTCCCTCTTCTACGGACTCTACTACTACGGCATCAACCAGATACCGGCCTCCATAGCGGCGATTATTGTCGGCTCGATACCCCTTTTCTCAGCCGTCACTGCCCATCTCTTTATGCACAACGACCAGCTCAACCCCCGTAAAATCATCAGCCTCGCCGCCGCAGTCGGGGGCATCATCCTTATCAGCATCAGCCGCGGGTCTGACTCCGAAACCGGCTCCCTGCAGGTGCTCGGCATCATACTCATGCTCACCGCAGCCGTCAGCGAATCCTTCCTGCAGGTTGTCCTCAAGAAGAACGTCCAGCCCTATGACCCGATGAAACTCAACGCAGCCCAGATATTCATCGGCGGAACCATCCTCTTTCTCATCTCCATCCCTGCTGAAGGCCTTCTCACCTTTCGCCAGCCCCCGGTATTCTACCTGAGCCTCCTGTGGCTCAGCTTTGTATCGGCAGCCGCCTTCTCCATCTGGTACAGCCTGATCCAGCGGCCGGAAACCAGAATCTCAGAGCTCAGCATGATGAAGTTTCTCAACCCGCCGCTGGGTGCGACGCTCAGCTGGATCATCATGGCAGGCGACTCCCCCGACCCCTACAGTGTCAGCGGCATGATCATCATTTCGCTCGCCGTCCTCTTCTTCTACAGCAGAAGCCGGCGTCCCGCTCTCCCCGAAAAGTAAAAAAACCTTGCAACTGCGCCCCATTGCGCATATCATCAATAAAAACAGCACCCACCTGAAAACGGGTAAGAGGAAACCGCAATGGGAACAGAAGAGAGTGTCGAAGTTCAGAGCAGACCGTTGACCGTTATGAGCTCCTACGGCGGGGGGCGATTCCTCCCTGAATTCCTCACGGGGGCCTTCGCCGCCATCGTCTTCAAATTCTATGAACCCGAAGTCGGCCTCTCTGCCGGACTCGCCGCCGCAGCAACCATCATTTACTCCATCTGGAACGCCGTCAACGACCCCCTCATCGGCCACATAACCTCCCGGCCCACATTTCTCAGCGCAAAACTTGGACGCCGCTTCCCCTGGATCCTCCTCGGAACCGTACTCAGCGCCCTGAGCTTCGTCCTTATCTTTGCCGTACCGAAAACCCTGGATGCCGAAAAGCAGCCGCTGCCGGTCTTCCTCTGGATGGTCATCAGCATCTGCCTGTACGACACCCTCTACTCAGTCTGGGAAGTCAACTTCCAGTCGATCTTCCCCGACAAATTCCGGGGAGCCCGGGAGCGGGTAAAAACCGCCGGAATCGGCACCGTGATAGGAGTCTTCGGCATCGCAGCCGGATTCGTCGTCCCTCCCCTCTTCTTCAGCTACGGAATCAGGGAATCCTACCTGACCAGCGGCTGGGTCATCGCCGCCCTCGCCGTCATAACCGCCATGCTCATGATCCCCGGAGTCCGGGAAGACCGGCCGATGATAGACCGCTACCTTGCCGCCCTCGAGCGGGAGAAAAGAGAAGGCAGCCGGGAATCATTCTTCACCCAGATGAAACGGGCCTTCAGACAACGCAACTTCCTTGCCTTCATCCTCCTCTTCTTCCTCTATCAGTCAGGAACCATCCTCATGACCGGCTCCATCCACTACGTCGGCGACTATGTGCTCCCCGGAGGGAGCAGCAGCACCACCATCATCTTCGCAGGCATGCTCATCGGCGCCCTTTTAGCCGTTCCCCTCTGGACCAGAGTCTCGAAACAAACACCCGGCAACCAGCGGATGCTTATCTACAGCTCCCTCGTCATGGCCCTCTTCGCCCTGCCTATGACCTTCATAAGCAGCTATACCGGCTTCACTATCTGTATGACGCTCTGGGGAATGGGATTCGGAGGATTCTGGCTCTTCATGCCGGCAGCAATGGCCGACGTTATTGATGAAATTGTTGTAAAGGAAGGAAAACGGCAGGATGGGATCTATATGGGCTTCAGGGCCTTCTTCGGCCGCCTCTCCTATGCCAGCCAGGCGCTCGTCTTCTGGGCAGTGCACACAGCCACCGGCTTCAATGCCGACCCCCGCTCACCGCAGGCGCTGTTCGGCATTCACCTGCACATGGCGCTCATCCCGGCGCTCTTCTTCATCGCAGGAGCCGTGCTGTTTGCAAAACTGAACACGCTTGATGCCGCCAAAACCGCCCTCAGCAGGCAGCGTCTGCAGGAGCAGCAGCTGTAATCCCGCTTCAGTGCATCCGCTGCAGAAAGCTGCTCCCCTCGACAGCCCCGATCTTCTCAAGCAGGTCAGTCATCTCCATTGCGCTCATGGCAGCCTCCCAGCCCTTGTTTTTACCGCCGCTTCCGGCCAGCTGCTGAGCCCCCTCCTCCGTCTCGCTCATAATGACCCCGAAGGAAACCGGCTTGCCCGAAGAACGGGAACTGCGGGCAATTGCCTTGCTCACCTCACCAGCGAGAAAGTGGTAGTGCGGAGTCTCCTCCTGCACCACCGCGCCGAGGCAGATGACCGCATCAATCGCGTTGGAATGGGCAAACCGCTCAACCGCAACGGGAATCTCCCATGCCCCCGGAACCTTGATCACTAGAATATCATCGTGGGCAACCCCGTGATGAGCCAGAAAATCGAGCGCCCCGCGCAGCAGCGCATCCGTCACCGCGGGGTGCACCTTGCTCACCACCACAGCAAACCGTTTATGGCTCCCGATCAGAGCCCCCTCAATCGTATGGACACCACTCGTACTCATACCTACCTCCGCGAATCGGACAACCGCCCACCTCGTATCCTATGCCCTAAGAACCGTAATGTAAAGCGCAGGATCAGGAAACCGCAGGCTCCGCCTCAACTGCATTCGTATGGGTATTGGACCCGAAACTCGGCTTGGTCGATTCTGTGTTCGTCAGGGTGTTCGTCCCCGAACAGATGAGCCCCTCATCAGTGATACGCTCCTCCCACCAGCCGGACTTCAAGGAAACCGCACCCCGTACGATACTGTCGCTGAGACGCACCCTGACGGTGACTTCTCCCTGCGCACTACGCAGGCGCACCAGCGTATCATCCCCGATGCCGCGCGCAGCCGCATCCTCCGGATGCATCACCATCCGGTCATCACAGCGGGCCGCCAGGGAGGGCACCTGTTTGAACTGGGAGTGGACCCTGAACTTCTCATGCGGGGTTGTCAGGCGCAGGGGATACTCATCGCTAACTGGATGAGCGGCTGCCTGAGGAACCCGGTTACCCCCGGAGGAGATGAACTCTTCAGAGACCAGCTCAACCTTGCCCGAGGGCGTATTGAGCGGACTCTTCTCCGGGTCACGCACAAAATCCTCAAAAGCTGTATACGGCCTGCTCCTGCCCTCCCAGATCCCCGTCGTGAAGAACTGCTGCCGGTCATCAACCTCACTGAGATCAAGCATATGGTCAAGCCACTCCTGCTCACTCCGCCCTTCGGTGAACTCCTTCTCAAACCCGAGCCTTCGGGCCAGCAGCGAGAAAATCTCATAATCGGTCTTCACCCCGGAGGGCGGATCGACAGCCCGGGGCGAGTAGAGCAGCAGACCTGAGTTGGTATGGCAGATATCGGACCGCTCAGGAAACATAGCCGCAGGAAACACGATATCAGACCAGCTTGCCGTCGGAGTCAGAAAAAACTCATGGGTAATAACCGTATCCACACTCCTCAGCGCGCTCCTGACTTTGGTACTGTCACCAGCCTGCACAGCGAAATTGCCGCCCACATTGTACAGAAGTGAAATATCGGAAGGATACCCTCCGGCAGTCCCCTCGAGGACTGCATCTGCCCACCGGTTTACCGGAACATCTGCGCCGAGAGAATTCTCAGGTACGGAAATCTGTCCGCACCGGGGTCGGGGCCCCTTGTTCCACTGCCCCGTCCCGGAACTGCCCCCCACTACCCCGAAATTGCCCGCCGCCAGCTGCAGCATAGCGAGGAGGCGGTTGGTATCCTCCCCTCCCATAATCCGCTGGATAGAGAGACCGGGGAGAACTGCCGCCGGACGGGCAGAAACAAACTCCCGGTAGAACCGCACTATCTCCTGGCGGGAAATAC
>CAYSRK010000180.1:0-10810 GCA_964433385.1 uncultured Spirochaetales bacterium | reverse complement strand
TGCGGTAACTGTCATCAGCCAGAAGTACTGCGCCAATATTGTAGGCGGCTGGGCCCTGGGCCGGGGCGGACAGACGGTAGAAACCCCCAAGGGACCTGTCCCGGTCTACGCCACCTTCGAGGAGCTGCTGAGGCTCACGCCCAAACAGCGGCACCCGAATAAAATCCTCATTTACTCCCCTCCGGAAGCTGTCTACGGGGAAGTTAAGGAGATTATCAAGTACGGAAAGAACCTCGTCGAGACGCTGTTTATCGTAACCGAACACGTGGCTGTCGAGGTTACCGCAAAGCTGCACCTGCTCTGCAGTCGGGCCGGCATCGACGTCATCGGCTGCAATACGCTCGGCATGATCAATGTCCACGACCGGGTCAGGATTGGGGCAGTCGGGGGGGACAGTCCCTCCGAATCATTCCGCGCCGGTTCGGTAACCATCATCTCCAACTCAGGCAATATGGTGAACACCATCGCCGCCTATCTCGCTTCGGTGGGACTCAGGATCTCCTACGGCATCTCCACCGGTAAGGACCGCCTTATCCTTACCCCTTTGAAGGACCTCCTGAAGCTGGTTGAGAAGGATCCCCGCACGAAGCTGATCGTGCTCTACGTGGAGCCGGGCGGGACCTACGAGGCTGAGGCGGCTGCCATGATGGAATCGGAGGGGTATGAAAAACCTCTGATTGTCTACGTAGGCGGGGAGCTGGCTGAAAAGACCCACATATCCCTCGGCCATGCCGGGGCTGTAGTGGAAGGTTCGGTCACCAGCGCAAGCGAAAAAAAACGGCTCTTTGACCGCCTCTTCGGCACCGGACCCTATACGCCGGCGATGACTGCTGCTGATTATTCGCACAATCCAGATGCACTGAAAAAGGGAATCCGGGTCGACATGCTCCACCATATACCGCTTGCGGCGGACCTGATCTACCAGACCCTGGGGTTTCAGCGGGACACCCATACCCTGCAGCCGCTTCAGCTGAATCCGTGGTTCGTCAACTACCGGGGGCTCGGGGTTGCCCTCCCCGCTGAACTGATCCTCCCGCCCGGGACCATACCGGAACCCTACGGAAGTCAGTACAGGCTGCTGAAAAAGGGATTTGCCGATACCATGGTTCGCCAGCCGATGCGAAACGCTTCCCACGCCAGTTCAAATGACGGGGAAACCCCGCGTATCTACGGCTATGCCCTGAGCGACCTGATGAAGAGCCGTTCATTTGCGGCGGCGCTGACTGCGGCATGGACCGGCAGTCTGCCCGCAGATGCCTTCGAGGAGCGGCTGGCTGAGATGACTCTCACCGCCTCGCTCACAAACGGACCGGGCACCATCTCAGCGCAGGGGGCAAAGCTCTCCGCCTCAGCCGGAAACCGGCCGAATACGGCTATGATCGCGACACTTGCATCGGTGGGCGAAGTCCATGGCGGCAACGGAGCGAAGGCTGTGACCTACCTGCTTGAGATCTTCGCCGGCTCCGGCCTGGAGGATCCCTACGACCCCGACTTCAAGACCGTTCCCCTGGCTAAGAAGACCGCCTCCGCCTTCAAGAAGAGAAAGGAGGCAGCCCAGGCGATCGGGCTTGAGTATGAGAAAATTCCCTGCCTCGGCCACCCGGTCTTCAGGGAGTCAGAAGTAAATTACGATCCCCGGGAACAGGTTATCGGGGAGTTTATCCGCCAGTCACGCCGCCGCCTGGTATTTCTCGATTTCTATCACCATCTTGCCTTCGCCCTGCGCGCTAACGGGGCAGTTTCCCGGGTCATGGCGGTCAATGTTGATGCGGCAATCGCCTGTGTCTGGCTGAGCATCTGCTGGAAGGCCCTGGTCAGGAAGGAGCTGAGCGTGCAGCGGGTAATCGACATCCCCTTCGCCTTATTCTGTCTCGGACGCGCAGCAGGGGGAGCCGGGGAGTTTTTTGATCACCAGGACCATGGAAGCGCGATGGATATGCGCATCCCGGTCCATGAGTGTCGGTCGCTGACGCGCTCACGGCATCTTCCGCCCGACCCGGCGGGGGAGAGTCAGGAATTGAACGGGAGCCGGTAGCGCACCCCGGGTGCGGCAATTGTCACGTTCTGCCCCCCCGCCTCAAGCAGGCGCTGCCGCAGGTGCTCCTGCGGCTTCGGTTCTCCATGCACCAGAAACACTCGTTTCAGTCGGGAAAGATCCAGCCGCTTCACATACCCGGTCAGCTCCCGGTAATCAGCATGGGCACTGAAGGCGTTGAGTTTTTCCACCCGCGCCCGCAGCTCATACCAGCTGCTGAAAATTCTCAGCGGGGACTGCCGCTCCACTATCCTGCGCCCGAGCGTGTCGGCAGCCATGAAGCCGACGATAACAACCGCGCTGTCGGGGTCATTGATCGTCCGTACAAGGTGGTGGCGGATTCTTCCCGCTTCGCACATCCCGTCGGAGGCGATGATTACCGCCGGCCCCCTGACATCGTTGATGCGCTTTGACTCGCTCGTCTCCCGGGTATAGTGCAGCCGGTGAAAGCCGAATGGGTCAAGATCACGGCTGGTGAAGGCGGCATGGGTCTCCGCGTCGAAGCATTCGGGATAGCGGCTGAATATCTCAGCCGCGTCGGTGGCCATGGGGCTGTCCACAAAGACGGGGATGTCGGGCAGTTCTCCCCGGATTTTCAGCAGGTGGAGCATATAGATGATCTCCTGCGTCCGCTCCACGGCAAAGGCGGGTATCACAATCTTGCCGCCCCGGGCGGCGGTCTCCCGGACGACTGCGCCGAGCCGCGCTGCCGCATCCTGCACCGGCTCGTGAAGCCTGTCGCCGTAGGTACTCTCGAGCACAAGGTAATCGGGGTCGGGAAGAGTTTCGGGGTCTTTTATGATCGGGGTGCCCGGGCGGCCGAGGTCTCCGCTGAAAGCTATGCGCAGGGAGCGCCCTCCTCTCCCTTTCACTTCGAACAGCGCCGCTGCTGAACCGACAATATGGCCGGCATCGTAGTAGGTAAGCTGCACCCGGTCGCTGAGCCACAGCGGCCTGCGGTAGGGAAGCGGGAGAAACCGGTCCGCAGTCCTCTCAACATCCTCTTCACTGTACAGCGGCTCGCCGGTAAACTGCTCTCCGCTGCGCCGGGCTTCCTTTCTGAGGTAGGCGATATCACGTTTCTGGATCTTGGCGCTGTCCCTGAGGATGAGGACGGCAATCTCCTCCGTAGCCGGAGTGGAAAAGATGTTGCCCGTATAGCCCTCTTTGATGAGCATCGGCAGCATACCGCAGTGGTCGTAGTGAGCGTGGGTGAGAATAACGGTATTCGTCGCGGAGGCAAACTCACCTGCGGCACGGTTCCTGCGCAGGGACTCCTCCCGTCTGCCCTGAACGGCACCGCAGTCCACCTGGAAGAGCTCTTTTGCGACGGTGAGGTAGTGACGCGACCCGGTAACCTCCCGGGCGGCTCCCATGGACCAAAACTCAACTGCCACGGCTCCTCCTTACGGGTATCAGAGCATCTTATCGAGAAATGTCCTGATGCGGGGATGATCGGGATTGGTGAAGAGTTTCTGCGGGGAAGCCTCCTCAAGAATCAGTCCGTCATCCATGAAGATAATCCGGTCTGAAACCTCACGGGCAAAGTTCATCTCATGCGTTACAATCAGCATGGTAATATGCTCTGAAGCCAGCTGCTTGATGACCTGCAGCACCTCGCCGATCAGTTCCGGGTCGAGCGCGCTCGTCGGCTCATCGAAGAGCATGATGTCAGGGTCCATAGCCAGGGCCCGTGCTATGGCTACCCGCTGTTTCTGCCCTCCGGAGAGGTAGGAGGGGTAGGTATCCCGTTTGTCAGAGAGCCCCACCTTCGCCAGCATCTGCTCACCGCGTACAACCGCCTGCGCTTTATCCATTTTAGCTACAACAATCAGCGCCTCGGTAACATTCTGCAGAGCTGTCTTGTGGGGAAATAGGTTGAAGTTCTGGAAGACCATGCCAAGCTTGCGGCAGCGGTGGCGCACCTCCCGTTCATGCGGGCTCCGTACGGCCAGGCCGGCATCTGTGGTGACAATCGGCTCGCCCTCGATGAAGATCGAGCCGGAGCTCACCTTTTCCAGGTGGATGAGGCAGCGCAGCAGCGTGCTCTTCCCTGAGCCGGAGGGGCCGATAATGGAAATTATCTCCCCCTGCCGCACGGTCAGGTCTACCCCCTTGAGCACCTCCAGGCGGCCGAAGCTCTTGCGCAGTGCTTCTGCCCTGATCATCTCCGCGGCCTTGTGCTCCCTACTCATATACGGCATACCTCTTTTCCAGCTTCCTGAAGAGAATGACGAGAAGATAGTTGAGCAGCAGGTAGATAGCACCGGCGAGGATGAAAGGACTGATTGTAAAATCCCGGGAGACGATCTCCTTTGAGTTGCGCAGGATTTCGCCGATTCCCAGGACAACAACAAGGGCGGTATCCTTAACCAGGGTGATTGCCTCGTTGGAAACCGGAGGCAGCACGCGCTTCACCGTCTGCGGCAGCACGATCCTCACCATGGTCTGGGAGTAGCTCATGCCGAGCACCCGGGCAGCTTCGTACTGACCCCGTTCTATTGACTGGATCCCGCCCCGGAAGATCTCCGTGAAATAAGCGCCGTAGTTGAGGATAAAGGTGACTGCGGCAGCGGTAAACCGCTCAAATCTGAGGGCAGGTATCATGATAGGCAGTCCGTAATAGACGAAAAAGAGCTGCAGAAGAAGCGGAGTTCCCCTGGCCACGGAGGTATAGACCTCCATGAGCAGGCGCAGCAGCGGGACCCGGGAGGTCTTGGCCATGGCGCAGAGAAACCCCAGCGGCAGTGAAGCCGCCAGGGTTATCGCGAAGAGCTCCAGGGTTACCCCGGCTCCCTGGAGTATGTATCCGACAGACCGCAGCAGATAATCCATACCGGCCAGCCCGATCAGCGGTCGAGCAATACGTCCTCACCGAACCACTTGCGGGAGATTGCAGCGGCTGTTCCGTCGGCGACCATCTCATCAAGGATACGGTCTACCTCGGCCGCGAAGGCGAACTCACCGAGCCGGAAACCGATGCCGTACTCCTCTTCGGCAAAAAAATCCGCGGCAACGTGAAAGACGCCCGGCTTTTTGGAAATGTAATAGCGTCCAAGTATCTCATCGACAACCACCGCATCAACTCTCCCGATTTCAAGGTCCATGAGAGCCTGCACGTTGTCCTGGTACTTGTAGAGGTCTTCGAAGGTCGCAAGCACTTCCGGGTCGGAGTTGACTGCATCCCCGGCGCTGCTGCCGAGCTGGATAGCCACTTTTGCCCCTGCGAGGTCGGCCTTGCGGTCGATCCCGGATTCAGCCTTCACAATGATGATCTGCCGGTTGGCTATGTAGGGCTTGGAAAAGGTAATCATCTCCCGCCGATCATCGTTGATTGTCAGTCCGTTCCAGATGACGTCAATATCGCGGCTGTTGAGATCCAGTACTTTCGCGTCCCAGTCGATTGACTGCAGCCTGAGCTCCACGCCCATTCTCGCGGCAACTTCACGGGCGAGATCAATATCAAAACCGGCTATTTCACCGTTATCGTCCCGGAAACCCATTGGGGGAAAGCTGTCGTCAAGTCCGAGCACCAGCTCCCCTTTATCAAGGATGTTCTTGAGTGAATTATCCTGTCCGGAAGCTTCCTCTACGCCGGCGGCAAAGAGCATGCCCGCGGCTGCAAAAAGCAGAAAGATGAGCGAAATGTGTTTCATGGTATTCTCCGTTATGCAAGATTTGTTGTCGCTGCAGTATAAAACACTTTCCCCGTTTAGTAAATCTGTAACAGAATTTTCATAAACCTGTCTGTAACAGAATTTTCATAAACCTGTCAAAGCTGCGGCAGCAGGACAATTTTTCCCCGCGCCGGTCCCTCAATTACCATCCGATGGGCCCGGGGGGCCTGCGTAAGGGGGAGCTCAATCGGCTCTTCGGGAACCAATGTACCTGAATTGAGGCCGGCTTCCAGGTAGGGATAGAGCTGCTCTTCTCCGGGCTGTGCGCCGCTTAAGCCCAGCACCGCCGCATTTGAGCGCATGAGATCCCGTGGGGTAATCCTGACCTCACCCCGGCTTCCGATGATCACAATCCGTCCGAACGGAGCGGCAAGGGGAAGGTCGCCTCCCAGGTTCAGGTCGGCGCGCATCTCAAGGATGATGTCCGCGCCCCTGCCCCCGGTGAGATCCAGAACTTCCTCGCAGTGGCGGGGATCACTGTGGTCAACCGCAGCAAACGCACCGAGGGCGAGCACCCGGCTCCTCCCCTCCGGGGTTGAGGAACTTCCGATGCACTTCAGTCCGGCAGCTGAGGCCATCTGGAGCGCCGCAGCCCCGACGCTTCCGCTCGCCCCGTGAATCAGCACCGTTTCCCCTGCCCGTGCGGCCGCTCTGAGAAACAGCGCCCGGTAGGCGGTCGCATAGGGGATCCCGATTCCCGCTCCCCGGCTGAAGGAGATGTTCTCGGGGAGCGGATGGAGCTGCTCCTCCCGACACAGTGCGTACTCCGCGTACGTGCCGCTGATGCTGCCCCCGCAGTAGACCCGCTGGCCGGGTGGAAAACGACCGGATCCCTCAGAGCAGAGCTCTACGGTACCGGCACCATCAAACCCGGGGGTGCAGGGAAGGGAGGGAGCATACCCCTGCGTGCCGGATCTCAGATAGGTATCCACCGGATTTACCCCTGCTGCGGCGATTCTGACCAGCACCTCACCGGCTCCCGGCCGGGGTTCTCCGACTTCCTCCACCTTCATAACCTCAGGTCCACCGCAGGTCCTGATCCTGACTGCCTGCATACGCCCACCTCCTTGGCTGTCTCTGCCGCTCTGCCTGCTATTCTACTCCACATTCTGCGGCGGATGTAAGTCCTGCCCTGCAGGGTCAGCCGGGACTCCAGCTGATGCACCGTTGACAGCAGACACTGCGTGTGGTAAAAAATAACTGTACCAATAACTTCCGAGATGGTTCGGCTACGTGGGGACGGCTGCCTCCTTCCCTATATGCCGCTCATCCGAAGGGTTGTACCGGAAACGGTGCCGCCTCCCGTGCTTGGAAAGGAAGATCAATGCAGACCCGTACCCCCCATATACCTCGCCGCTGTACCCGCCTCCGGTTCCGGTTGACGCCGTTTTTCGTCTCTCTGCTTGTTTGGATGACGGTTATCGTAACAGCCGCGGCTTTTCCGCTTTACTCCCGCGGTGAACGCGAGAGCAGGGCCGAGGAGCCATCATCCGGTCTACCCGATCGGGTTCTCACCCTGAAGCTTAACGGCAGCGTGCGGGAGATCACCCATACGGAGCTCTTCAGAGGGGCAGGCACTGCAGCGACTCCCGACGGGAATCCGGTAACAGCCGCAGTGCTTGCCGAACAGCTGCCGCTGATGTTCGATTTGTGGGAATTTTCCGTAACCGACGAATCAGGAGCGCAGTTTGACCTGCTTGAACCTGCGAGCGTAGACCGTCTCTTTGAAACGCATCTCTACTATGACAAGCAGCAGCTCGTCCTCGTCCATAACGGAAAAACCGTACGCGGGGCGGCGGAAATAACGGTCGCCGGCGACCCCCTGCCGCTTCAGCCCCTGGAGGTCTGGGTCAGCTGGGAGGGCACGCGTGAGCTTGCTGCGATCATCTCAAGGTTCTCCGAGCGATTCGGCATCAGCATCAGCACGCACGATATTCCGGGCACCGCCTCAAAGCTGACCGTTCACAACCGGGGCGGGATGCAGATACCCGATGTCGTGATGGTGCAGAGCGATCATCTGCCGCAGCTTCTCTCTGAGCAGGCCCTGCAGCCGATTCTCTGGGAGCTGCCCCCGGCTTTTCAGCAGAAGGGAGCAGAAGCCTTTACCACGGACAATCTCTATGCCGTGCCCTTCAGCGCCGATGTCCAGGTTATCTGCTATAACCCCGAGCTGCTCCCTGCCCCCTACGGCAGTTCCGACGGATCTGTTTCCGGGACGCTTGCCGAGCTTGAGGAAGCCCTCGCTTCAGTCCCCGCTCCCGCAGTGCCGGCGGCGTGGAATATCTACTCGGCTTACTGGCTCATCCCGTTTCAGCTCGGGTTCGGCAAAGAAACCCTTCTTGAACCCGACCTGTCGATCAGGGTCAACGACCGGGCAACCGTCGATGCCGTATCCTACCTCATGCACCTGCTCGGAAACGGTCTGGTCAGCTCCCAGGAACGTGACAGCATGACTTCACAGTTCATCCGGGGCGAGGTAGGCATGATCCTCACCGGTTCCTACGCCCTCGGCGGGCTGCTTGAGCTCAACATTCCCCTCTCTGTCGCCGTCTATCCGTTTAACGAGGAGACAGGACAGTACGTCTCCCCGCTGATTGACTATAAAGGGTTTGCCGTCCCGAAAAAGAGCAGGAACCCGATCGCCGCCCGCAGGCTGATCCAGTACCTGAGCTCTCCCGCGGTACAGGCGGAGTTCAGTTTTTCCCACTACAAAAACCCTGTCCGTGACGATGTCTGGCAGCTCTCAGCCCTGCCGCCCGAGTTCAGTGAGGTGCTGCAGGCCAGTATGGAGATCGGCACGGTCATCCCGCCGCAGCCGGCGTACGGGATCTCCAAGGATACCCTGTGGAAGATGATTCACCTCATCCTCTCCGGGGAGATGCCGGTGCAGGAGGGGCTTGATACCGCCCAGCAGATCATCGACAACCTGCTGCAGCGGCTTGAGCTGCCGTTATGAGCTGAGGATACGCTCACTCAGGATGTTCAGCAGGGCCGCTGTCCGCCAGCGGATCCGGCGCTGCTTAACCGATATGTACCTACACGCTAAGGAGGATTCTTGTATGCGTACACCTTACAGAGGCTTACTGCTGTTTCTTCTCACCCTCGTCCTTGCTGTCGGCTGCGCAACCGGCGTGCAGCCGGTCATGGACCAGACTTCGACGCCCGCTCCGGCTCAGCCCGCTGAAACCGAGGCGGCAGCCGTCCAGGAGGCGTTTCCTGCCTGGAGCATCGCGCTTAACGGGGCCTTTGAAACTGTCTTTTCTTCCGACCAGCTTATCGGAAGCAGCGGCAGCCCCGCCCATACGCAGAACGTCAGCGTTGAAGTGAAGGGCGAAATGCGCACCTATACCGGCATTCCGCTGTACATGGTGCTCGCCATGGTTGATTCAGAGGAGGAGGAGCACCCCTATACCTTTTCCTGGGATCTCTGGGAGGCCGGTTATGATGTGACGTTCACCGCATCAGACGGGTACTCGGTGACTGTCAGCAGTGCGGACTGCGATGCTGAGAACAGCATCATTGCCTACAGGGAAGACGGTGAGTACATCAGCCCGATGCTCGTGGGACCCGGGCTCTCCCGCTCCCAATGGGTGAAGGACCTCGCCTCAATCGAGCTTGCCCTCGAGACAGCCGCGGAGATCGTGCCCGCCCTGACTTTTACCGGCGCCGACACCCAGATCACCTTCACCGCAGCTGAGCTGAAAGAGACCGCCTACTACATGGAGGGAACAGGAGGGTTCACCACCTCGGCCGGTACCTATTATGAAAACGTCTACGGCGGGGTCGCCCTCTATGACCTTATCAGCTCCTTCGGCACCATAAGCGATACCGGCAAGGTAACTGCGGTCGCGAGCGACGGCTACGAGATGAGCTACAGCGTAAGCGACCTGAAGGACACCTCCTCCGGTACCTGGATAGCGGCCTTCGAGCAGGACGGAGCACCGATAGAGTTTGACCCGGGCTACTTCAGAATCGTGAAGATCGGGGACCCGGTGCCCAACATTGACGGTCACTCTTCGGCTAAAATGGTTGCCGAAATCCGGTTTACTGCCGAACCGTTTACGAACTTCGAGCTGGTGATGACCGGCAGGAAGGACGCGGTTATTGACCGGGCAACCATAGAATCGGCAATCAACTGCACTGCCCATTCGAGAGAAACCGTCTACCTAAACAGAAAGAGCGGCGAGCTTGAGTACTACCGGGGAATTCCTCTCTTTGCCCTGCTCGCCTTCTCGGACGATCCGGACTATGCGCCCCACAAACAGACCGATCACGACATCCTCGCCTACGACGCCGCAGCTGCCGAAACTGGCTATACGGTGCGGGTTACCGCAGCCGACGGTTTTTCGGTTGACCTCGACTCTCGCGAGCTGCACAACAATTACGATGTCATCATCGCCATGTACCGGGACGGCAGTGAGCTCGACTCAGATGAGGGACCGCTGAAGCTGGTGTGGGATCACAGGGCTGAGACAGTCCCCGCAGGGATTAAAGCAGTCCGGCAGGTTGCCCGCATAGACCTGCTGTTCTGATCCGTATCAACGTTTTCTGAGAGGGAGGGGTGCCGTTGCGCAAAGAGACGCGCCGTTTAGCTGCTGCAGTTCCGCTGATGGTCATTCTCATGACCATCACCGGCATTCCTCTCCTCAGTGCTCTCATAACCTCGTTTCACAGCGAAGCCTATGGGGTCAGGAGCTGGGTCGGGCTCGCCGGCTATCGGTTTGTCCTGCAGGACGCCGCCCTCAGGCTTACTGTGACCATCACGCTGCTCTGGGGCACGTGCACGGTGCTCCTGTCGCTGGCATCCTCTTATCTGCTCGCTGAGCAGCTCTATCTCTTTCGCAGGTTCTCCCATCTGATCTACGCCGTGCTGCTGGTTCCCTGGGTCATGCCGATATTCATCTCCGTACCCCTATGGCGGGCTCTGGTCTACGGCAGCGGGGACAGCTCTCTGCTCATCACACTTTTCAACCTCCGCATTCCCCTCCGCACGAGTCCTGCAGCTGCCTTTGCCGTCTCCGTTATCGCGGCAGTCTGGCTGGAGCTGCCGTTCATGACCCTGGTAATCCTCGGCAACCTCAAGCGGATCAACCGCACG
>CAYSRK010000179.1:0-3047 GCA_964433385.1 uncultured Spirochaetales bacterium | reverse complement strand
GGAAAGACGGAGAAGGGGGCGGTGTTCCTTGATCCTGAGCTTTTCAGTCCGTACGATTTTTTCCAGTACTGGCGGAATGTGGCCGATGCTGATGTGGTCCGGTTCCTGAAGATGTTCACTTTCCTTCCGCTTGAGCAGATAGAAGAGTATGCCGGTCTCAGCGGGGCGCAGATCAATCAGGCTAAGGAGCTGCTTGCCTACGAGCAGACGAGGATTATCCATGGGGAGGAGGAGGCTGACCGGGCGCTGCAGGCGGCGAAGGCGGCGTTTTCCTCTGTCCCGTCAGGTGAGGGGAGGGATCAGGAGGCGATTCCCCGGATCGGGATTGCCCGTGCTGTTCTGGAGTCAGGTGTTCCGGCTGTCGATCTGTTTGCGATGACCGATCTGTGCGCTTCAAAAAGCGAAGCACGGCGGCTGATTCAGCAGGGCGGGGCAAGCGTGAATGAGTGCAAGGTTGCCTCGATCGAGGATGTGATCGGTATAGATCAGGTGCAGGAGGGTGCGCTTCTTCTGCGGGCGGGGAAGAAGCGGTATTTCAGGGTTGTCGTCAATTGAGGGCTGTGGAGCCGGGGAGTGTGTGATTATGCAGAATAATACCTGGAATTCGTGTCTTCTGCTGATGCTGGGGATGCTGATGCTCCTGCTGGTTCCGCTTTCGGCGGAGGGGGTGAGCGAGTCCGATTCTGCTGATGAGCTTAGTCAGGCTACGTGGGAGGCCCGGCCGGTGGATGTTCCGCTGGCGGTTCTCAAGGGTCCTACGGGTTTCGGCTTTGTTCACCTGCTTGGTAATGGCGGGGACCTGGGGCGCGGCGTGACAGTTGATGCCGAGGTGCTTCCCTCTCCCCAGGATGCGGTTGCCCGGTTAGTTTCGGGCGAGGCGGTTATGGCGGCGCTTCCGGCGACGACTGCGGCGCTGCTCTACAACCGGGGTGTTCCGATTCAGCTTGCTGCGGTTACCGGTGAGGGGAATCTGTTTCTCATGAATTCGGGCAGCAGGGGTTCGGCTGAGGGAGAATTCGGTCCTGCTTTCGTGAGGGGTATGCTTGAAGAGGGGAAGAGGCTGTATGTGCCGGCTCCCGGTTCGACTCCCGATCTGGTGACGCGCTACCTTCTGGAGAGCTGGGGGTTCAGCGGATCCGAGATGGAAGTTCTGCTCGATTTCTCGGTTGCCGCTCCGGCTCAGCTGGCTCAGCTGGTGATTGCCGGACGGGCTGCGTATGCCGTTCTGCCTGAGCCGTTTGCGACGATGGCTGAGCTGTCCGGTTCCGCGGTTCACCGTTCTGCTGATCTGCAGGTCCTGTGGAATGAGGAGACGGGGATGGGGTCCTATCCTATGACGGCTTTGGTGGTGCAGACTGCTTTTGTTTCTGATTATCCGAAGGAGTATGAGCTGGTCCTCAATGCGGTTGCCCGTTCGATTGAGGAGGTGAATGCTGATCCGCAGGGGGCATCGCTTCTGATTGAGGAGCACGACATTCTGTCGGCTGCTCTTGCGGCGCCTTCTATTGAGCGTTGTGCGCTTATGTTCTCCCCGGCTGCTGAAGCGGCAAAGGCGTACGGATACTATTTGTCGGTGCTCCATGCTATGGACCCGGCGCTGGTAGGCGGGGTTCTGCCGGATGAAGCGTTTTATACGGGGCCGTAGGGGTGCGGCGGTAACGGCTGCCCTTCTGCTATTTCTTCTGTGGGAGGGTGCTGCCCGGGTTGTGGGGGCTTCGATTCTGCTGCCGCGGCCAGGCGAGGTGTTCGGAGAGCTTTTTTTCTTCCTCGGGGAGGGGTCTTTCTGGGAAGCGGTTGCTGCCACCGCGCTGCGGGCGCTGCGGAGTTTCCTCATTACGTTTACAGCAGGTCTGGTGCTCGGGCTGGGTGCGGGGATGGTTCCCTGGGCCCGGGCTGCTCTTGCTCCGGCGGTGACGGTGATCCGGACGGTTCCGATGCTGTCGGTGATTCTGCTTGCGCTTATCTGGTTTTCCAGCGGTACGGTTCCAGTCTTTGCCGCTTTCCTTATGTCATTTCCCATTATTTTTGAAAACTGTGTTCAGGGGGTGCTCGGGACTGATAGAAAGCTGCTGGAGATGGCAGATCTCTACTGTCTCGGGACCCGCAGGAAAATTCTGCATATTTCCCTGCCTTCTCTGCTTCCGTTTCTGATTGCCGGCGCCCGGGGTACGATCGGGATGACCTGGAAGGTGGTTATCGCTGCGGAGGTGCTGACTGTCCCGCGTCGGGGTATCGGTTCGGGGATGCAGTTTGCCCAGATCAATCTGGAGACGGGGAAGGTTATGGCCTGGACTGCGGCGGCGGTGCTGCTGAGCGGGGCTTCAACTTTGGTGTTCAACGGGCTGCTGAGGCTTACGAGGATGAGACGGGTTCCTGTGTTGTCCTCGAAAGAGGGGGCTTCGGATGCGGGTTGAGCATCTGGCGAAGACGTTCCAGGCTGCTGCCGGGGCGGTTACGGTGTTCAGGGATCTTTCGCTCGAGATTCCCGAGGGTGAGATTACCGTCATCCTCGGCCCGTCGGGCTGCGGAAAGACGACGCTGCTGCATGTGCTTGCCGGGATGCTGATGCCTGACGAGGGGAGGGTGAGCGGAGCCCCGGAGGGAGTGAGGTACAGAAAGCCGGGGTCGCTCAGTTTTATATTCCAGGAGCCGCGTCTGCTTTCCTGGATGAATGTGGCGAGGAATATTGATTTGGTGCTGCAGGGGATCATTCCGGATCGGGGTGAGCGGGAGAGCAGGACTGCGCACGTGCTTTCCATGGTGGGTCTTGAGGGGGCTTCCGGGCTCTTTCCGGAGGAGCTTTCCGGGGGGATGCGCCAGAGAGCGGCAATAGCGCGCGCTTTTGCGTATCCTTCACGGCTGATTCTCATGGATGAACCGTTTCAGTCGCTTGATTTGAAGTTCCGCATCGATCTGATCGTCGAATACCTGAAGCTGTGGGAGGAGGATCGGAGAACGACGGTGATGGTGACTCACGATGTCCGTGAGGCGCTGCTGATGGCCGATACGATCTATCTGCTCACCGAAAAGCCGGCTGAAGTCGGCGG
>CAYSRK010000178.1:0-7466 GCA_964433385.1 uncultured Spirochaetales bacterium | reverse complement strand
GACAGCCGCAACAACAACCCCAACCGCCGGCAGTTCCGCGCCCGCCAGGTAGGAGAGCCCCTCGGCCATAAGGGATAGTCCCGGACCCGAGGTTGCCGTCATGACCCGTGCTCCCGCACCGGATGCTCCGTATATCATGTTGATCGAGGCTACCTCCGACTCGGCCTGCAGGAACGTCCTCCCCGAGGCGGTAAAGTAGCGGGCTCCGGCCTGCGCTATCTCACTCGCCGGAGTAATGGGGTACCCGAAGAAGTGGGTGGCGCCCCCGGTGAGAGCCCCGAACACCACAGCCTCATTTCCTTTCATCAGCAGTCTGCTCATCCGGCATCACCTCCCTTTACATCAGGAGCATCGCCCGCTGCGGAAGCCTGCCCGGTGGAGGATTCCCCGGGGGAGTATTCCCCGGGGGAAGCCTCCCCTTTGAAAACAGTAATGGCGCCCGGTTCGGGGCAGACGTAAAAACAGAGAGAGCAGGCGGTGCAGCGGTCTTCTCCGACAAAAACGGTACTCTGGTACCCTTGGGAGTTGAACGAGGAACCGACCACAAGACAGTGACGGGGGCAGACGCTGATGCAGACCCTGCACCCCTTGCACTGCTCCGCGTCAATGCGTACTTCATTCATAGCATGTCTCCAAACATCTCATCGGCGCTTGCGCCGAAGTAGTTGATATCGCTGATCATGTCGGCATACTCATGCGGTATGTCTGTGACCTCGATATGGTGCCCCGGACATCCGATTCGGGCGCAGACATGCACCTTGTTGGCACTGCCGGGGAGATAGAGAACGATGCTGTCTAGGGAGTCACACTGCTGTTCGTCACAGGGACGCCGCTCCATCAGTGAAGCGCCGCAGACTGGGCAGGCGGCTTCGACTATCGCACGATCGGAGTACTGCCTCGGAACAAAACTGAAGAGTTTTGCGTGACTGCCCCAGAAGGCATCTACGAAGATCACTCCCTCATCTTCCCCGACAGCTGCATGGATCCTGATCGACGGGCGGCCGTGAATTTTCACGCTCTCCACCAGAAGATTGTGTCCATGCGGGCAGAAGATCGATTCAACCACTAAAAAATCGTGATTTCCGTGCTTTTCAAGCCGAAAACCGGGCGGAACCATCCTCTTGAGACTCTCAGGGATCTCAGTGATCTTCAGTTTCATACGCACTCTCCCAATTCACCAGACGGAATGACATGTATAAAGAAACAGTTTTATACGTGCATATCATTCTACATCCAGCCCAATCAGGTGTCAAACTCCACTGGTAAGAAACGAGACTACCGGATCAAGTCGAAACCCTGCAGAACCTTCGCGGATACCGCGCAGCTGCCCTGCAGATGCAGATATACTGGCAAATTTTTCAGATTATGACAATTAGTTATTGTTCACTAGCCATCACTCAGGCAGGAAGGAATGAGCCTCCGCACCAAAAGCGGAAAAAAAAACAGCCGCTCAGGACTCTTCATCCGTAAGCGGCTGCTGCAGCGTATGCTGATTCAATAAGCTTAGAAAAGTGAAAGCATCACCGAAAGACCAATTTCGGCCATCGGAGAAACAGTCTCCGGGTCCGGGAGTTCGGAATTCTTGAGCTGGCCGATGGTCACTTTAGGATCAACCATCAGGAACCCTCCGACAGAAATACCGCCGAGGTTCACATCTGCAGTCGCCCTGACGTAAAGCGGTACATCGTCAAGATTCTCCGGATCGATATCGGGGGTTACCCCCTCTTCATCGATAACCGCTGAAAACTTCGGACCAGCAGTTATCCCCAGGTCGATGAGGTTAAGCAGCTCCAACGAGAGGCCGAGACCGATATGGCCGAAAACCTCTGCGCATTCATCACCTGCCTGACCCTGCAGGAGGGCGGAAACCTCAAGCACCGAAACATTCAGCCGAGCATCCAGTCCGAAGGAGAGGTCTTCAAGGGTAACGTCCTTCAATTCCTCGGGCTCGAATGTCTCAAGATTGATCGGATAATTCAGAATACCGGCTGCTCCCACTTTGAAGCCCAGAAACCCGCCGGCAAATACGGATGCCGGCAGCACCAGCATAATAATAAGCAGCAAACCAATTGTCTTTTTCTTCATACTGTAATCTCCCATTACTACATCTTGTATTGTTGCACTGCACAACTGCAATACTATAGCCGCTGACGGGCGGCCGTGTCTACGCTGCTGCGCAGCAGGTCCATCCGTCCACCGCACATCGGCATACCAGCCGAATTACTGTCGTTTCTCGATGGTTCTCAGCACCTCCTTCCAGATCGATTATACCCGGCCCTCTAGCAGGTCAGAACAGCGTAAACAGGACTGACAGGCCGGCTCTGCCCAACAGGCTCTCAAACAGTGAGGAGACCTCAAAAGCCCCCTGAAACATATCATTCAGGTTGGTGCGGGTGTCAATGACGTACGTTCCGCCCACAGACACTCCCCCCAACAGGATATCCGCAGTCAATCTCAGAAAAAGATTGGAGGCAAACAGCTCATCTGCACTGCCGGGAAAATCGCTCTCTTCAAGGACAGCTCCGTCCCGGGTGAAGGCAAAGCTCAAAGTCGGCCCGGCGTGGATCCCTACCTGAAGCAGGTCAAAGAACGGAACCGTCACTCCCGCTCCGACTCCTGCATTCACGACAGCCCCGTAGATTTCGCCGGCGTCATCCGCCATAGTCTCCACCAGGGTAAGCGTATACAGTTCAAATACCGCCAGATTGAAACGTGAATCGACGCCGAAACTGAAATCCCCGATCGACAATTCAGAAACATCCGGGAATGACACCCCGGCTTCCGGCTCGATATCATGATTGTACAGCACCGTCGGACCGATTCGGAGCCCGATCAGGTCTACAGACCACAGGGCGGCAGGGAGAAGCAGAACAGCAGCGAAGAAAACCAGCTTTTTCACAAAGACCCCTCCGTCACCCGCCGCAACCGCTCCATACCAGGACGTCCGCGCAGCGCAGCACATAAGGTTAATACATCACATGTTCATGATAGTTACAAAACAGGCCGTTTCAGGGCTGTTTTTTGCCTTCTAGCGGAATTCACTTCTGACTACCACAATATATAGCGGCTGTTCAACACCGCGGCCGGGCCTTACAATAGGAACAATTCCCATAAGGAGAGAATCCGGCAGTGCGCAGATTCCTGCAGGCAGTCCAGCTTCTTCTCATTACCGCAACAGTTGCCCTCACCGGGGGCTGCTACCTCCTGCGCCAGGGAGCCTACCTCTTCAGCGAGAGAGCCTCAGCAGTTCCTGTCGGGAGGGCGGAGTCCTCTTCTGAAACCGCAGCCGCCGAGCGCGAATTCCTCCGTACGGCTGCCCTTGCGAGGGAGTTTGCAGCTGATACGATCGGCCTGAAAACCGGAAAAAACTATACCACATACGTGCAGACCGACAAGAGCTACCTCGCTGCCGTTGTTTCCGCCGCAGGAAGGCTATCACTTGATCCCTACCTGTGGAGGTTCCCCCTTATCGGTTCGGTACCCTACAAAGGGTTTTTCCAGACTGAAGGAGCCCGCAGAGAGGCGGCAAAGCTTGAAAAAGCCGGGTACGACACCTGGATTCGGGGAGTCGACGCATTCAGCACGCTCGGCTTCACGAGGGACCCCCTCTACTCATTCATGGCTGATTATCCCCCTCACCGGACCGCCGAACTGATCATTCATGAGCAGGTCCACGCCACGGTATGGGTAAAGAACAATTCCAGTTTCAACGAAGAGCTTGCCTCTTTTGTCGGGGATACGGGTGCCCGTGAGTTTATTATTGCCATATACGGAGAAGACTCTCCTGAATTTGCCCGCATGCAGATGGAGGAGCGCGACCGGGGCCGCTGGCTCGAGGATATTGCCCGGCTGCGGAATGAGCTTGAAGAGCTCTACCGTTCAGGCCGCAGCGATGAGGAGAAACTGGAACTGAAGAAGCGTGTCTTCTCCGACTTTCAGACCCGCTTCGCAGAAACCTACGCTGAACGGTACGAGACGGAGCTGTACAGCAGAATCCCCGAACTTGCCATGAACAATGCTTTTGTCGCGCTCTATGGAGTCTACTACGGTAACAGCGCCCTGTTTGCCCAGTACTACCGCAGCCTCGGCAGCGATCTTGCGCTCATGGTCGAGAGCCTTCGCCCCTTGGACGGATCAAAACAGGACCCGTACGCCTATATGCGCTCTATCATGGACCTCACCTCTTCCGGTGAACATCCGCCCCCGGTTCCCAGGTAAAAAACCGCTGCCGATACTCGCCATCGGAAAGCAGGTAAGAATCGTACAGGCCCGCATCGCTGAAACTTTCCACTTCCAGACCCAGTTCCGCAGAGACTGCTTCCCACTCGGCAGCTGAGAAGAGCCCGAGGGTATGGACCTCATGGGCAATTTCGAGCACTCCCCGTTTCCTGATGAGGTACACCAATACCGCTTCGTACGCGTCCTCTGCACAGCGGCGGTTCTCTTCAAAGAGCGTCACCTCAACATCACCGCTGCGGCCGCTGTAAGAGAAGCAGTTGTCACGGTACTCCTCCCTGACCACGGTGACCGCCAGGATCCTCCCTCCCGGTCTCAAGTGGGATACCGCGCACCTCAGGACTGCCTTCACATCCGGGAGCGAACGCATGTACATGATCGAGTCGGGTATGATCACGGCATCGAACCTCCGGGGCAGCCGCACAGTCCGCATATCACCGTGAACATAGCGTACCTCGGGATTGAGTTTCCGTGCCAGCTCGAGCATCCCCTCGCTCACGTCAGCCCCGGTCACCGAAAACTGCTTCTTCAAGTGATAATCATACCCGCCCGCTCCGCACCCGAGATGGAGCAGCGAGGGAAGGCCCTCCCCGTCGACAGGACCTAGCGCATCAAGGCAGAGCCTCACCTCCCCTTCATACTTTTCCGGCGGGGCAAGGAACCTCTCTGTCCATGCCAGCTCGTTGTATGCTTTCCAGCTCATATGCTTCCTCCGCGATTTCAGTAGGGCAAAAGGGCAGCCGGTGCAGGATATTCAGAACGGCAGTATCTCAAAACGCCTGCCTATGCAGAGAGCCTTGAGGGTAATGAACCTGCTCGGCTTCCTCAATTATTCCGGGGCATGCAGGTTTGCTGAACCTTTGACTGATACAAACGGAACCTCCTATGCCCGTTTTTTAAGCGGCTGGACAGAAACGGCGCACTGACCATCTGTGCACCTTCAGGGCGAAAGGACAGGTATCAGGCTTTACCGTCGTCTTTCGGATGCACATCGGAAAGCACTACCGCTGTCTCAAGGTGAGATGTGTGGGGATACAGGTCATAGGCTCCGATACGCTCAATGGCGTATGCGCCGGTCAGAAGCTTGAGATCCCGGCTCAGGGTTACGCTGCTGCATGATATGTAGAGCAGCCGTGCCGGTCTGATCTTCATAATGGAACGTACGGCCTCTGGCGTAAGCCCGGTGCGCGGGGGATCAACAACCAGCAGATCAAGCCGGCTGCCCTTCCGCTTCTCAGCCTCAGAGAACCACCGCTCAGCCGCCTCTGCCCGTATTTCCACGGTTGAAGGGAGGTTTTCCCGGGCATACCTGAGGCAGAGCGGGTTGAGCTCAACAGCCGTCACTTCGGTAAACCGTTCAGTGAGAAATGCTGCCGCCGTTCCGACGCCCGAGTAGAGGTCTGCAGCGCAGCACCCCGTCAGCCCGGCAAGCGCATCTTCAAGGAGGCGGCCGAAGAGCGGGGGGTTGGCCTGGAAGAAAAGATCAGCCCGGGTGCGAAACTGTTTTGCCAGGAGCGTGATGGAAAGCTCCTCATCACCCACGGCGTATCGGTCCGGTTCTGCTGCAGCAAAGATAACTGCCTCGCCCCTTTCTTCGGCTTTCGCGAGCACCTCTCCGGGGTCTGCAATCAGCCGGTTGAGCTGCGGGACAAGAAGCGGGCAGCGGCTCAGGGCGACCGGGTTCCGGGTCTTTCTGCGAAAAAATCCGAGTCGCGGCTCTCCCCCCTCACCTGAGGCCGGGTGAAACCTTGCCCGTATCCGATACTCCCTGTCGTTCCCGCTTATCGCCGGTATCGGCTTTTCCATCCCGATCCCGCCAATTCTGCGCAGATTCTCCTGGAGGATGTCACGCTTCAGCTCGGCCTGGAAACGCGGACTGAGGTGCTGCAGGTCGCATCCGCCGCACTCGCCGTAGAGCGGGCAGAACGGCTGCGCGCGCATCGGGGAGGGGACAAGAATCTCAACGGTCTGCGCCTCCGCGTATCCTTTGTTCCGTTTGACCAGGCGGCATACCGCCCTCTCTCCCGGGAGAGCCCCCTCGACAAAGATGACTCCCTCCTCTGTCCGCGCCAGTCCCCTGCCCCCCTCCACGAGTTTCTCCACCGTAACAGTGAGGATATCTCCGCTAATCACCTCGTTCACTCTCCGCCAGGTCATACTCTGTTCTTCGTCTCCCGCCCCTTCTCAGCTCCCGGCGGGCTGCTCTGATCTCCCGCAGCGCCCGGGAAACCTCCTTCCGCTGGACAGATGAGCGGCGGAGCCTTCGGCGCACCTTGCAGTAGAGAACCGGCAACGGCGTGTACGTTCCGCGACCCTCACGTCGGTTCGCCTCACAGATCCTGCACATCCGGTCAAAAAAGTCGGTATAGATTTCGTACCGGCGCCAGGTCGGAAGTCCGGGAACACAGGCATGAAGGGCCATGGCAGCCGCCCCGTTCAGTTCCAGGATCATTCCCCTCCCGGAAAACAGGTCCTCCAGAGAGGGAGCTCGGAAATCGAACCTGCCGTAATTAAAACCCGAGAAGGGCTTGCCTGAATCATCGATGCAGACACCGTTCACGTACTCCTCGAGCCGTTTAAACCCCTCGGGATAGTCGGTACTCCTGATCTCCTCTATGACGGTACCGTAAGCAAGAGAAGCGGCGGGACTGAGCAGCACCGTCTCACCTGCCGGAGGAATATCGCGAAGCTGCGCCTCGGTGTAGCTCCCCCTGATTCTCTCTTTATACTGTGCAGAAATTGCGGCCCGGTCTATGAGCTGCCCGACAGAGCTCTGTCCGTCCCCCCGGTCTTTGACGATATTGCGGCTGACAACTGCCGCGACCTCAAGGCGCTGTGTCTCGAGGTTCCTGATGCAGCTCACCGCATACTCCATAGGTCCGGGAACGTACTCCTGTATAAGAAAATCCTCATGGGCTGTGCTGCTGTACGTGAACGCTTCACCGTAATCCCTGACAACCTTCACCTTGACCGACCGCTCCCCTATGTCGGGTTTGCATACTACAGGCTGGGCGGGGAAATCAGGGAACTGCCGGGAAATGGTCAGTTTCAGCTGCTCATCAGCAGTACCCTTCTTCACCAGAACCGTTTTCGGGTAGGATGAACTGCTGAGCCGCTTGAGAATTCCGATCTTTGAGGCTCCGATGAGCCCGCCCATTCCCTCCATCCCGGGGTTCAGCGCGGTAACCTTGCCGATGTGCCGGAAATACTTCAGGATTAGCGGGTAGTAC
>CAYSRK010000177.1:0-9547 GCA_964433385.1 uncultured Spirochaetales bacterium | reverse complement strand
GGTGCCCTCGAAGTAGAAGAAGTTGCCGATTCCAAGCTTGCCTCCACCGGGACTCCCGATAAAACGCGGATCAATCAGCGGTTCGGTATACTCCTTGTCCGCTTTGCTCATATCAACATACTCGGGGTAGAGGTAGAGGGCGACCGATGTCTCAGTCTCCCCTGCATGCCACATCGGCGTCTCGAAAATTTCATCATGTTTGTCACGGACAAACTCATACCAGTGGAGGGTTGCACAGAAGTACCCCTCAATACCGAGTTCCTGGACTGCGCTTGTCGCCGTCGGTTCCTGTCCGTGGCAGGAAAAAATGATAAATTTATTGTACCCGGCAACTGCCGCACCCCGGATGATATCTTTAAGCAGCGC
The DNA here is from genome assembly GCA_964433385.1 of uncultured Spirochaetales bacterium. Taxonomy (GTDB): domain Bacteria; phylum Spirochaetota; class Spirochaetia; order JABMQR01; family JABMQR01; genus M55B182. The sequence continues at coordinate 9,181 of CAYSRK010000177.1, read as the reverse complement.
CTTCTGGGTATCGTTCTGCAGGGGGATCGTCCCCGGCATGCCCCAATGGTGCGGCGGATGGGACCCGTACATCGGAGGGGGAAGCAGCATCGCGCCGCTCTTGCGGGCGATCATTTCCGCCATCTTTATGGCGTTGAACGTATCATCACCCGTCGGGCAGTGGGGTCCATGCTGTTCAATAGCGCCTATCGGCAGAATAGCTACGTCACAGACATTCTTTGCGTAATCAACAACCTCGTCAGCCGGCATTTCATGCCACCAAACATACTTTCTTTCCACGATAGTTCTCCTTGATCGTCATTATGTATTCCCGTGTATTACCGAAGCAGTCCTAGTGACCGCAGAATAGCCATCTACTTTCAGCTCTCCATTTTTATAATTCCACACCGTTTGCCTTCCCGAGCTTCCGCAGGTCATCGTAGACCTGCTCAGCCAGCGGCACTCCTTCCTTGACCCGCCTGCAGTACGTCTCATACTCCGGCTGCCCGGGAAGCTTGAGGGTCCCCGGTTTCTCCTTCGAATCCTTTTTCAGCAGCATTGTGCAGAACTCATTCAGCCGTTCAGGAAAGCCTGTGTCATCATCGACAATCCCGGGATTGACAGCCATGAAGAAGTGGCTGATATTCCCGGGTTTTTCAGTCCCGGTGTAGAGCCCGTTCAGATTATCCAGATATCCGCCGCCGGAGAGAACGCCGCACAGGATATCGACAATTATCGCCAAACCGAGCCCTTTAAAGCCGGCTATAGGGTACAGACTCCCCTTCAGTGCAGCCGCAGGATCTGTAGTCACCTCACCCTGTTCATCGAGCGACCAGTCGGGAGGGATCTTGCGACCCTCCCGTTCAGCCACGATAATCTTGCCCTGGGCAACGTTTGACAGGGCCATATCGAGCACTATGGGAAAATTGTCCTTTCTCGGTATACCGAAAGAGATGGGGTTGTTGCCCACTATCCTGTTCTCCACCCCCGGTATTCCCATCAGCGGCGCTACGTTTGAGAAGGCAATGCCGATCATACCCTGATCAGTGACCATTCTCGTGTACAGACCGGCGTCGCCGAAGTGGTTGCTGTTAATTGCTCCGCAGATACCGACTGAGTATGCCCGGGCTAAATTGATTGCTTCGTGAACCGCGTGATGGGCAACAACAGCTCCAGGAGCGTTATCTCCGTCAATCACCTTAAAAGCCATACGCTCCGTCAGGTACTTGACTGCGGGTGTTCTGTTCATGGCCCCTATCTGAATTTTTTTCAGGTAGATTCCGCTGCGGATGACCCCGTGACTGTCTACCCCGTAGAGATTGGCGTCAACCAGGTTGTCAGCCACTATGCCGGCATTCACTGAATTGACTCCATTGCGGATAAAAAGCTTCTTCACAAAGTCCCGCAGCGCTGTATGCTGCACTGATACTGCCATAATGTTTTACTGTTCCTCTCTTACTGAATCCAGTCGAGACCGAGTTCCCCGAGGGTCTCCGATCGCGGAATGCCGTCATCTGTCCAGCCGCTGAGGATGTAGTAGGCACGTTTTGCCTTCTCAAACTCCTCCCTGTCAATTGCAGCACCCTTGGAGGGCCCGTCACCTTCGAGAGGTGCAAACATGCGCGGCGGAAGCGAATCATCCTCCAGAGTCCAGCCCTCCCGGATATTGAACATACGGGCCATGGTGCTCTGTCTTGAGCCTACTTTCATCAATTCCCAGAGGCTTGTGTCCCAACCGGTCACCGCCTGAATGTATTCAACCAAAGTGTTGATGGTAAACGGACCGACAGGTTTCTGAACGAAGTGGCAGATGCCGATTGAGTTGTACATGTTGTACAGCCACTGCAGGTAGAGAAACTGACGAACCTTTTTAATGCTCAGATCAAGGCAGTCAAGCGTCTCGGTAAAACCCAGGGCCGCGTAGATGGCGACCCCGCCCTCAGTGGCCAGCACAGGATCATGCTGAAGCTCCATATGATCAGGCCCGCTTGCAGATACAGCGAAGGCAAGCCCGACGCCAGTCTTTGCCCTCGGTTCATGCACCGGCAGCGACATGCCTTTCACGTGCATGGCAAAAGCCTCACTGCCTTTACCCACGAATTCAGCGGCCTTCTGTATGCCCTCTGCCAGAATATCACCGAAACCCTTTCTGTCGCAGATATCCTTCAGCAGGGCAAGCATGGCATCAGTGTTACCGAACGTGAGCTCCAGGCCGTTTGTCTGGTCTTTAGTGAGAAGGCCCTTCTCATAGCATTCCATCGAAAAGGCAATGCACACTCCGGCTGAAATGGTGTCTATCGAATACTGCTGGCAGAGCTGATTGGCATAGGCCACTGCCTTCATATCACTGATCCCGCAGAGAGTGCCGAAGGAACCGAGCGTTTCATACTCGGGTCCGCCGTAACGCGGGTCGACTTTATACGGTTTCTCAAGGCTGACTTCCCGTTTGCAGCGGATGTAGCATCGATAGCAGGTGCCGCGTCCGCTCAGCATGGAATCGATCATCGTCTCTGCGGTCAGTCCCTCGAACTCATCGAAATTGCCCTGCTTGAAATTCAAGGTCGGCATTGTCCCGGCGTTTATCTGTCCCCTGATGCCCCGGGCGGTACCCAGCTTGGTCATCGTTCCCGGATTCTCCTTGTACGAAGCAGCCAGGGCTTTCACGATCTGCTGGGTTTTCTCCGGATCAGCGAGATTCATTTTTTCTGTCCCGCGGACTGCCACGGCTTTGAGGTTTTTTGAGCCCATGACGGCTCCCATACCTGTGCGCCCGTTGGCATGTTTGAGCTCATTGAGAATGCAGGCGTACCGGGTGAGCTTCTCGCCGCCCGGACCGATTATTGCTATGCGGGTCTTCGGATCACCAAGTTCATCGATAATGGCATCAACCGCCTCTCCGGTGTTCAGCCCCCAGATTCCCCGTGCATCCCTCAGTTCAGCCTGACCGTTCTGTATCGAGAGGTAGACAGGTGATTCCGCTCTGCCGGTAAAGATAATCCCGTCATAACCGGAAAACTTCAATTCAGGACCCCACCAGCCTCCGGCCTCCGACTCCCCGAACAGCCCGGTTAGCGGTGATTTTGAGACCACCGAAAAGCGGCTCAGCCCGAGTCCGGGAGTGCCGGTGACCGCGGATGCCATGAATATCAGCTGATTTTCGGGTGAGAGGGGATCCACTCCGACGGGCTGGCCGTTCATGAGATAGTAGAGACCCAATGTCCCTCCCCCGAGGTATTTTCGAAACAGCACCTCAGGAATATCTTCCCTGACAATAACTCCGCTGGTCAGGTCAACCCGAAGCAGTTTTCCGTTAAATCCGTTAAATGTGCTCATGCAATCTACCTTTCAACTATCAAGATTCACGTTCTTTCCACTTCCTGAAAGCCTCTATCTGTTCTGCTGCAACCCTGGTTACGGTTGTGACATCCGAAAGCAAGGTAACCAGCTGATATCCTTTTTCATACAATTCCCGGGCTTTGCTCCATTCTGATGTGAGTGTTCCAAGGATTTTTCCCGCGGCAGTGACTTTTCTCTCCACTTCCCGGATGGCCTCCTGAACTTCAGGATGGCTCGGGTCGGCGAGGTGCCCAAGGTTTGTCGCCAGATCCATCGGACCGATGAAAAATCCGTCCACTCCGTCAACGCGAAGCATCTCATCAAGATTATCCAGAGCTGTTCCCGTTTCAATCTGCGTAATAATCAGCAGCCTGCTGTTTGCCTGAGCCGCATAGCCCTTTGCATCCCTGCCATATCCGCCTGCCCGATGACTTCCTGCAATCCCCCGTATACCTTCCGGCGGATACTTACAGGCCCTGACGGCGGCTGCGGCTTCCTCGGCGGTGTTCACATAGGGGATAAGCACGCCCTGGACACCCGTATCGAGAATTCTTTTTATCTGAACAAAATCATTCCAGGGAGCCCTGACCACAGCGGGAACACCCCTGCCGTTTATCGCCATAACCTGGAGAAGCAAGGTTGAGAAATCGTTCGGGGCATGTTCCATGTCAACGAGTACCCAATCGTACCCCTGCATAGCCATAGCCTCCGCAGCTATAGGACTGACCAGCTGGGCCCAGCAGCCCGCCACCTTCTCTCCTGCAGCAAGCCGTTCCTTGAAGTTGGTTTCAAATACGCCCTGCATAATCAGGACTCCATCTTCCGCAGTTTGAAGACAGCCTGTTCCGGTCCCGGAGGAGCATAGAAAAAGCAGAAACACAGCGGTTCATCCCCGGTATTGATAAAGGTGTGCTTAAGCCCGGGGGGCATGAATATCGCCGTTTCCGGCTCCAGGGCAAACGTTTCACCTGTTTCGATTTCGGCAACCCCTGTCCCCTTGTAGACAAACATCAGCTCCTCTTCAACTTCATGGGAGTGAAAGGGGAGTCTGCTTCCCACGGGAATCTCCGTGGAACCGCAGGAGACCTGTTTCGGACCTTTGGACTCATCAAACCAGACCCTAAGAACTCTTTCAGGGTTTTCGCCATAGTATGCGTCAACCTCTTTCTTAGTATAGACATATTTCATATGCTTTCTCCTTGCGGCGTAGTATCTTCACGTAAAGCGAAGTCTGCAACATACTGTAAGTGTTACCTACCGCGCAGAACCAGGTTCGGCTCCAGAGCAGGTCCGAGCGCGCAGAATTGCGGGCGGTGCATCTATCGCGGTATACAGACAGAGCCGGGTCTGCCCCGAGGGATACTCCCTGAGGAACAGACACCGACTCCCACAGGGTATCCAGGAATCAGCGGCTTTCCTTCATTGCCTTGAATTCAGCCAAATTATCTGCCGAAATTGCGTACGCTTCCCCGGTTCCGATTTTTGTCTCCTCAGGAGGCATTTCACCCTCAAGCAGGTACTTGATAAGCAGTTCAACAGCGACGTAAGCCTGGCCGTAACCGTTTGAGTCAACGGTACATTCCATTTCTCCCGATTCAATTGCTGCAAGAGCTTCAGGGATTGCATCAATTCCGCCGATCATGACATCCCTTCTCGCATCAAGAACCGCCTCTTTCGCACCGAGAGCCATGGCATCGTTGACACAGAGAGCTGCATCAATGACCGGGAAGCGGGTCAGCAGATCTTCCATGACCTGCATACCCTGCTGCCGGTTGTACTGCGCGGTAGTCGATGCAAGCACTTCGATTCCAGGATAGTCGTCAATTACCGAGTGAATGCCTACGATTCGGTCGATGGAGGTGGACGCACCTGAGGTCCCCTCGATGATGACGATCTTGCCTTCACCGTTGAGTTTTTCAGCAAAGTACTCACCCATGGCAACACCCATGGACACGTGGTCGATTCCAGCAAATCCGATAATATCCCCGCCGGCTGCTAGCGTGTTGCAGTTCATAACGGGAATATCGGCTTCGTTAGCCCGTTCAATTCCTGAGACAATCCCCTTGCCGTCGATGGGAACGATTACAATACCGTCCACTTTCTGTTCAACAAGGTCTTCCATAATTCTGATCTGGTTCTCCACGGAGTACTTCTCCGGTGCAAGGCAGGTATACTCCACACCGTACGCATCAGCTGCTGCCTGCCCGCCGACTTTCATGTCCACGAAGAAAGGATTGGTCAGATCTTTGACAATGAGAACCACATGCGGAACATCACTTTCAGCGCTTTCCTTTTCAGCCGCTGCAAAACACATTCCTGCTGCTGCGATCAGAATGCCAAGCATAATAAGAACTTTTTTCATCATACCCTCCTATGATTGTATTGTAGTATGGTAGGATTGTACAATGGAAAAGTTCAGCCGTCAACGTTTCTTTGCGACTTTTTCCACTGTATCTTTACTCAGCAGCCTACTCCCGGCTGCTGAAGAGTAAACCCCCGCTTAGAGCTGCTGTTCATCGCCAAGGGATCGAAATTGACACTCTTTCATATGTGGATCCTTTGGTATGATGAAAAAACACCATCTTTCCTTACCGGGAGCATTTGATTTTTATTTTTGATTTGGATTATAATGATTCCAGCATATGAACAATATACATCTTACCCCCATCAGACAGAAAACTGTCGTGGTTCAGGTGATGGAGCAGATTAAGAACCTCATATCAGCAGGCAGAGAGAGCGATGAGCTGCGTCTGCCCTCCGAAGTTGAGCTGGCTGAAAAGTTCAAGGTCAGCAGGTCCACGGTCAGGGAGGCAATGAAAATTTTCCAGTACCTCGGAGTTATAGAGTCCCGGGGAGCTCGCGGCACCTTTGTGCGTGACTGTTCATATGTTTCTTCTGAGGCGCTGATCTGGTCCATGCTGCTCAGCGAACCGTGCCTGAACAACCTCATGGAGCTGAAGCTGACGCTTGAGGAGCAGGGCCTGTGGTACCTGCTGGACTACGAAAAAGAGAACGTCATCCTCCGGCAGCAGACTCTTGCTCTTCTGTATGCCGAAGTCGGGGCCCTTAAGCGGGCTATAACGGAAAATTCCATTGAGAACAGACTGAATGCCGACTATAACTTCCACGGACATCTGATAGCTGTCTGCCGTAATCCTATTTTTGACTCCATTTACAGCACGCTGCGCAGTGTCCTGATAGAAAACATGTTCAACACCCAGTCAACACTTCAGAGGCTTCTCGCTGTGCCGGCTGACCATGAAAAGATCATCCAGACTATTCAGGAAGGTGATTACCTGAAAGCCAGATCAGCCATCCGCAAGCACGTCCGTGACGCCGGGATTCTTGTGAACGGCAGCGCTCCGAATGCAGTCCGGGATCAGAGGAAGGGCAGATAAATGCAGTTCATACCGATCAAGCAGAACACTGTCCTCGATCAGCTTATGTCTCAGCTTAAGGATCTGTTTATCAAGGGGACCTTCAGAAACGGCGACCGGATGCCTCCGGAGCAGGAGATCGCTTCTCAGCTCGGCATAGGCCGTAATTCAATCAGAGAGGCCTTTACCATTCTCACCTTTCTCGGAGTTATTGAAAAAAGAGGTTCGAAGGGAACTTTCGTCAGCAGCTCTGAAAATATCACGGAAGAATCGAGGAACTGGTCTGCCCTCCTTCACGAACGGGAGTTTGCCAGTCTAATGGAGCTGAGGATGGTTATGGAGCATCAGGCGATTCAAATTCTGCTGCTGCACAAGAAAGATGACATGGATCTGCGAAAGAGAACCGTCGAGCAGCTGAAGGGTGAAATACACACCATGGAAACAGCTCTTAAGGCAGGTGATGACGATATGCGGATTGAGGCCGACTACCGTTTCCATGGTATAGTGATCAATCTCTGTGAAAACGTTGCTTTCAACACCCTGTACCAGACGCTCCATTCCTTTGTCATCAAGGACATGGGGTATTATCAGAGAACGACGCTCCGCAAGAAGGCGGTGGCAAACCGTCACCTGAAACTGGTCCATGCCCTCGAAGAAGGAGACCTTAACAAGGCGATTGTTGCCTTCAGGGAGCATCTGGTCAACGTCAGAGGCTATCTGGCAAAGCCCGATCCCTGCCTGCCTCTCAATTCTCTCAGTTACAGCTTCGGCGCCTCAGATTCCTGACCTGCCCGGAAGGCCGTTCTCTTACCGCTGCAGCAGGGGCGCTGCTTTCTTCACTATCTCAGCCGGCACAGTTTGGTTATAGTACGTCGGGAAAAACTGGTCCATCAGTTCCTCCCTCACCTTCCGCTGGTTCATCCAGGACTCAATTCTGCCGTAGAGGTCCCGCCCATATGCAGCTGTGCTCAGATGTCCTTTCAGGCCTGAATCCATCTGCTGCCGATAGACGAACTGATAACTCAGCGAACCGTCATTGAAAATATCGAACGCAATGGCGTCAAAGAGCCAGAAGGTGTGCCCCTGCAGTCCCTCGATCCCTGCGAGCTGCGAAGGATGCGTATAGCCTTCCAGCACGATCCTTTCCCCTGTGCTGTAGGTCGCCGGAGAGAGGTTCAGGGATGCGGTTTCAGCGTACTCGTTTACATTCAGACCATCGTACAGGGAGAGCCGATACCGCAGGTCAACATCGTCCATGGCAACCGGCGCCCGGTTTATGAGCAGCAGCTGCATTCCTGTGCCTTCACCCAGGTCTACCTGCCGTGAATCCCCCTGATGCAGGATCGCCTCGGCCGAGAACCCTCCGTTGTCATGGGCATTGACGGTGAACGTTCCCTCGGAAACGACTGTATCAGTTTCAAGGTTGATCAGGACATACCGAATGTCCGTGGAGGCCGAGGCCTCAAGCTCAAGGGTTTCGCGCTGCCAGGAGACTCCGTAGAGCTGTCGGGTATCCTTCTTCACCGAGACGGATTTAACGGTAGTCGGTTCCACATGGAGCATGAGGTTCGCCCCGTGAGATCGTGCAAAATCATCGGCATTGTAGTTGTTGTCGATCGGGGCCGCATAGCGGCTCACCACCCGCACCACCTCAACTCCTTCAAGCTTCTCAAGCCCGTTTTCGATTTCCGGAACCAGCAGTGTTCCGTTAAGCGTCACGTCCCGTTCAGGACCGGTGAACACGAACACCTTCGCCAGCGACAGTTCCTTAGCTCGCCGTATCTTGTCTTCTAAGAAAGGATAGTCGGGTTTCAGCTCCTGCGCCCGCAGATAATGATCAACCGCTGCAAGCGCCTCATCCCGGGTACCGGGAACAATCAGTTTCGAACCTTCAAAGACGTGCATCTCGGCCAGCATGTCGACCGCATCAGCCCGCTCACTCCGCACCCCCTCCGGGTCGGGGTCAAGATCCCTTCTGCCTGCGCTGAGGACCAGTACGTGCAGACGGATCAGGCTGTCGTATGCAGGAAGAACCTTTTCCGCCTCCCAGACTGCTTTCGATGAGCCGTAGCGCTCTATATCAGAACGCAGCCGCTGATTTCCCAATCTCCAGGAGTCGCTAAGAATCATCTCAGCCTCGGTGAGCCCGGGTTCCTTCTCGAGCGCTTTGAGGGCTGATTCAACAGCCCCGATGTAGTCTCCCTCGGCAAAGGCGTTCTCAGCCCGCTCAATGGGTGTCGCACAAGAAGTGATGCTGATAATCACGACTGCTGCAAGCAGCATCCTGCCGAACACTGTTGTCATACGCTCCGCTGTCGATTTCCCTGCTCTCCTGTTCCTTGTATCCACCAGAATCCTCCTGTTCTACTTTTTATGCTCTTATTTCATATGCACTGCTGTACAACCGTAACCCGAGAGCAGGTATCAGTCAATTATTTTTTATCTATTCGTCCAGCTGCGCGCGCAGTAAAATAAAATGCACGCCTAAA
>CAYSRK010000176.1:0-10312 GCA_964433385.1 uncultured Spirochaetales bacterium | reverse complement strand
CTAACCCGCGGCTGAAAACTGCCTCTCTTTCTTTCAGGTTGGCAATCTTGTTGCCCCCCGCATCCGGTGCATCGTACCCCTCAACCTGGAGGCTATATTGACCTGCACGCAGGCCGTCAATAATCAGCTGATCCGCCGGGTTGGACCGTGCTATGCCGACATTGTAGACCTGGGTTATAAGATACCCCTGATTCGGTCCCTCAATAATAATCTTGTAGCTTTCGATATCTTTATCGGAACTGTCCGGGACCCAGATGCTTCGCGCACCCCCGGAAAAACTGATCCGCAGCGCTCCATCACCGTAACCGCCCCCGTCTGTCATGCTGCAGCCGATAAGACTGACAGCCAGCACTGCCGCGGTAAGCAGCAGTGCAGCCCGCAATGATCTTTTCATCTCTTTCTTCTCCTTCCAGTAATACTTCCTTCTATCATGAACGCCCCTGTCCTCAGGAAGCGGTTAGTAAAAACCCCGTTCACTATCATCAGAAACCCCGGACCGGACGGATCCGGCTGAGCCGGTACATTCCTGCCGTCACCACGGATGCATCGGTAAAACGGTACGCCTGAGCAGAGCCGGGAGAGTCGGCCTGAGATGAACTCCAGTAGAGACTCTCCCCTGCAAAGCCTTCCAGCCCCTGGGTGTAGAGTACAGCGTGCATTAGCTCCAGATGTTCCGCCGCAGGAAGGAACCAGTCATCGAACCCGTCCCGGCTGTACCGGTTGGCCAGCTCTTCGGCTGAATGCCCGGTATCGGAACTGTAGGCAAAACTCCAGGTTCCATAGGCAGAGAGATCTTCCGGTGCAGCCTCCAGAAATCGCCAGCCTTCGCTCACTTCACCTTTATCAACGATGATCCAGCCGCCCGCCGGTCCGCGCTCGCCCACCTCAGGAAGCTCATCAAAGACCACAATATCCTTTGACCAGCTTCCGAGCGCGGCATCAACCGAGCCTATGCGGTCTATCACCGTCAGGTTCACCCTATAGCGACCCTGCTGCGAAAAATCCCAGTCAAGTTCATCCCCGGTAACGGGTGAAGGTTCTCCGTTCACCGTCCACCTGTAGAGAGGATCGCTCCAGAACCCATGAGCTGCCGCCTCAAAACGTACCTGGGCGATTCCTTGCTCCAAGACCGGCACGCAGTCGTAGGTTACTTCAACAGCCGAATCTTCGGTCCTGCTGATTACCGTGATCACCATATCTCCGGTGTGTTCAGCTCCCTCGCTCAGGAGAGCAGTACCTCGGAGCACCTCATCTCCCGGGTTCAGGTAGAGCAGATAGCTGCCGCTCCAGTAATCATCTTCGATCCCGCGGCTGTTCCCTTCCTGCTGCTGACTGAGAAGAAACCGTACTTCAGCGGTGTAATACCCAGCAGGAAGCTCTTCAAAGAGAACGGTATGCTGTGTTCCTGATTCAGGCGAATACTCCCGTTCAAAGCGCGTGCCGTCGGCATAACTGAGAAGGGTGACGTTCAGCAGAGGCTTGCTGCGCGCATAGTCAACTGCAAGACCGCCCCAGTCCAACGTGAGAGCGAAAGAGCCGGTTCCGCTGTCAGCCGGTACCAGACCGACATTCACGCTCCTCACGGCAGCTTTCACCACCGTGACAGCCGGCAGCTCATTTTGCACCTCACCGTTGCGGCCTGATTCCGCAGAAGATGAGCGTCCGATCAGCTGCCCGAAGGCATTGAAGGCCTCCACTTCAAGCTGCCATAACCCGGAGGGAAGATTTTCAAAGAGCATCAGCGGTTCGCTGCCGGTCTGCTCAGCTCTCCCGCCGGCAGACCCGGTAAGTACAGCCTGGTAGCTGACTATCTCCATATCGGGCTTGAAATCGGGGTCCCCGATCTCTTGAAGAGCTCCAATCCGTACTTCCAGGGTTCCCGTATCAGGTCCGAGGGTAAGCTCACAGGCTGATACTCCCAGCACAAGCACAGGCAGCAGACAGAGGATGCCCAGATGCAGTCGATGTACACGGTGCGAGCTGCTTTTTCTGCCTGCAGTCCTGTTCATTCGCTGATTCTCCCTCAGTTCTCTTGAGTCGGTGAGGCAACATGCACCGTGGCAGATGCCGCCCCGAACCCGTTGTCGTTCAGCGCTCCGTCACGCAGAACCGCGAGGGTAAGCGTATACTCTCCCGCTTCCCTGAAACCGTCATACTGTACCAGTTCAGGACTCTGCCCCTCGTCAACCCGTTCTCCGTTGACAAACCAGCGACAGGTAATCCCGGAGGCAACTTCCTCCAGAGAACCTGCGACAAAGCGCCTGATGTCTGCTGATATGCTCACCGGCGTCTGCTCTTCAATGCTGATCCGGTTCTCCTCAGCCTCTCCGCTGCCTGAAATCTGCATTCCTTCGTAAGAAAGGGTCACAATCATCGGGTCAAGGTCCGCATAGAGCGTCATATCGAAACTTCCGGTCTCCAGCATGCTCGAGTAGACCGTGAAGTTCCCCTTTGTCGGCAGGCCCTGTCCGCTTTCAGCTACCCTTGCATAACTGACGCCTTTCCAGATACGGTTAGTCTTCAGTTCCCCGCATTCACCTGTACCGTCCTGCAAGGAGCAGATATCGCTCTGCAGCTCGGCGGTGATCTCATACCAGCCTGAGGGCAGGTTTGTTATCCTGACCAGCGTATCTTCGGGGTCAGTCCCGGAGGGGTCTACGATGACGGTGCAGCGGGTATTCTCCTGCGTGTATTCGGTAGTGAAACCGGATCCCTCGCTCAGGGCTTGGGCGCCGGAGAATATCTGCACCGCAGGCAGTGAATCGCTGCCGAGCATCAGCCCGTCGATATGTTCGAACCCCACGATGATACGGGGGTCCTTCTGCAGAAGTTCTCTGGAGATGTTCTGCAGCGCCAGGTCAAACTCGATGCTCCCGGTTCCCTCTGTGCTCGCCACGAGAACCGCTGCAATCTCCGTCACTTCTGATCGGTAGACCACAGCCTCAAGGGTACGGCCTCCGCTGCTGTTCCGTGCCAGGGAAGCGACCAGATCACCTCCCCCATCAACGCTGTTGTAGCCATCGATCGTTACGGTATAGCTTCCCGCCCGAAGCGATTCAAAGCGAAACTCGTTCTGCTTTGCAGAGCTGATGTTATAGATTTCGGTACGGGTGAACCCGTCGGGTCCGGCTATCGCAATCCTGTAAGAGACGATCTCAGTCGATATCCCGGGCGTCCAGAGAACCGACCTTTCTGCCCCTCCAAAGCGCAGGAGCAGCGTACCGGTCTCCTCCGGCAGGGTAAGGAGACAGCTGCTGAGAAGCGCCGCTGCGGCTGTCAGCAGCAGAATCAACGGTTTTCTGCAGATATGCATATCGTTCATTCTCTCCCCTTCTCAAGATGACTTGCATACAGCCGTCCCCTGGCAATTGGACGGGACGCAACGGGAACGCAGAATTCACGCAGCGAGCAAATTCCGTGTAGAACCCCATGGGTTTGTGTACTGTGAACTTTTTCTTCTACTTAGAAGTACTGTATTCCGGGAGAAGATTATTGAGGAGCGCCGATCTCATCTACAATCCCTGCCCATATGCTGACAGACAGACTGTACATTCAACCGAAAAAGGAAGAAACCAGAGAGCTGACCAGCTGCTTATCTACGGATAAACCGTATGCTGTACTTTTTCTTCTGTAATTTTTAGTACAGCTCTTTCAGACTGTCAACAAAGAATTTGCAGATTTTCGAAAAAAAGCTGCTCTTTTTTAAAAATCCTGCTTCCTATATCTGAGTGAAAAGGTATCCTACTGCACGAGTATTACGTTTGTAACAGCTTGTATGCATATAGGTATGGAATATTATGCAGTGTGTTATAGGTTTTGTCTCTTTGGGTGTTCACGCGCTTTCCCAGCCGCCGTCAACGAGCAAGGTGTGTCCGTTGACAAAATCAGATGCGCTTGAGGCGAGAAAAATTACCGGTCCGATTAGATCATGCAGCTGCCCGAGACGTTTCATGGGTATTCTGCCGAGCACCCAGGCCAGTGTATCCGGATCATTGAGAACGGGAGCTGAAATATTGGTAAGCGTAAATACCGGGGCTATACCGTTAACATTGATTCCGGACAGACCCCACTCAATCGCAAGTGATTTTGTCAGCTGATGTACCGTAGGTGTAGTCAGGCCATACACAGGTCAGCATGATCGCTTACTGCGTTACCGGCACCTATTTTTCCCTGAACGAAAACAACTACAGGGAACCGCGGGTTTGTTCAATCACTGAGGGTGCTTCAATCATCTGATGAGTTCTCTGATATCAATCAGGACCGTTATGCTGATTTCTTCCCTGTTTGGGGATAAGGATCAGAACCTTGACCGTATAGGGGGACAAATTGGAGAAAAATCCAGCTTGACAAATCCCTGATGGGGATTTACCATCGTATTAAACGTTATGACGTTCTGTCGTCATATTGTGTTTTTTTTCTGCAGAGGCTTTTCAAGGAGACGAGTATGAGAAGAATATCTAGAATCATCAAGGGGGATGGAAAAACCGTCATTGCTGCCATGGATCACGGACTCGGGCTTGATGTGACCGTCGGCATGAAAGATCCCGGAAGCATCATCAGCGCCGTGGTACAGGGCGGAGCTGATGCGATCCTGACTACATTCGGCATCGCTTCCCGCTTTGAAAGGGAACTGGGTGGTACTTCCCTCATACTCAGGATGGACGGCGGGAACTCTTTCCTTGCCACGAGCACGAAGGCGGAACTTCTTCACACTGTCGAGGCGGCAGTAAAAATGGGAGCTGACGGTCTGGTCTGCATGGGGTTCATCGGAACCGAAACTGAGACCGCAACCTACCGCAATATTGCCGCTCTTGGTGAAGCCTGCCGTGACTGGGGCATCCCGCTGATTGCAGAAATGCTGCCGGGAGCCTTCGGCAGCGACCCGCCTAAAACACTTGAGAACATAAAACTTGCCGCTAGGATAGGAGCCGAACTCGGCGCATCCATCATAAAAACAGCCTACATCGGCACCCCGGAAGAATTCCGAGAGGTTGTGGAAAGCTGCTTCATCCCGGTCGTGATCCTGGGAGGAGCCCGCTCAGAAAAGACCGAACAGCTGTTTGACACCGTTGAGCAGGCCGTTGAGGCCGGATGCGCCGGCGTGGCTATTGGAAGAAACATCTGGGGACAGAAAGATCCGACTTCCTACACTGCGGCGCTTGTCAACCTAGTACACGGGGGCAAAAGCGCGCAGGACGTACTTGAGACACTCAATGGGAGGCAATAATGAGAGCTCTTGCCATTACGGGTGAAAGAAAAACGGAACTGATTGAGACTGAAAACCCCGCCCTGCAGCCGGGTGAGATAAAAATCCGCATATCAGTCTGTCTGCTCTGCACCTATGAACAGCGCCTGTTTGCCGGGACCAGCGGTCCGATTCCTGTCATACCGGGCCACGAAGCGGCAGGGGAGATCGTCGAGATTCACCCTGAGACTGCCACGAGCTTTACTGTCGGACAGCGGGTCGTCTTCAAGACTCTCGATCACTGCGGACACTGCTCCTACTGCTATACCGGAAACACCAATCTCTGCACAGGAACCGCAAAGAAACGCTTTCTTAACGGAATCCCGAGCATAGGGGGACTCAGTGAATACATCAACATGGATGTATCCCGCGTATTTCCGGTCTCCTCCACCATCGCACCCGAATACGCCGCCTTCACCGAACCGCTTGCCTGCTGCCTTCACAGCGTAAAACGGGCGGGAATTACATTCGGAGATACGGCTGTCATATTCGGAGCCGGGGTCATGGGGCTGCTCCATCTTAAGCTCACTCTGCTGCAGGGCGCACGGGTGATCGTAGTTGAACCGGATGCCGGCAGAAGAGAGACGGCAGTGAGGATGGGCGCCACCCACGTCTTCGATCCCACAAACCGGCCGGCAGCCGAGCAGATTGGAGAGATTGACTTCTGGGAAGGCGCTGATGCGGTATTTGTAACAACACGCTTCACGAAACAGGTGAGCGAGGGGACAGCCCTGCTGCGCAAGGGAGGGAGGCTGGTGCTCTACGGATCCTTCCACCCGAACAGCCCGGTCGAGTTCGACCCGAACGGAATCCATTACAGTGAAATCGTGGTCACCGGCTCCTACAGTCCCGCCACTGAAGATTTTTACCGGGCAAGCCGCATGCTTTCCTGCGGCATCATCGACGTCAGTCCCCTGTTAAGCGCCGTATACCCCATGGAAGAGGGCAATACAGCATTTGAAGTCGCTTCACAATCGACCTCGTTTCGGGTCGGTATTCAAATCGTTCCGTCAGAATAGGCTTGACGGAACGCAATTCTCATTATCCAGAAAGGAGGATACGGTATGAGAAGAATGATTGTCGTGGTAACTATGGTGCTTCTGATCGCAGCTCCGCTGTTTTCAGCAGGCCAGGAAGAGCGCAAAGCATCGACGGATCTGCCCTACTCCGGTACTACTCTGCGCCTAGCAGTCTGTGCCGAACAGTACGCAGATTATCTGACCGTGCTCGGCAAACGCTTCGGGGAGGAGACGGGAGCTGAAGTCAAAGTCGATATCATCGGATACGTGGAACTCTACCAGAAAATAACCCAGGACTATGCTTCCGGGACAAAACTCTACGACCTCGCAACCGTCGATATCGTCTGGTCGGGCGAATTCGCCCAGAAGGGCTGGACCGTTGACCTCAAGCCCTGGATCGAGCGCGATGCAGAAGAAATCGATTATGACGATATTATTCCCGTCATGTGGGCCATGGGCTCCTGGGATGGAAAGCAGGTCGCCTACCCGATGGCTGGATACGCAAACAGCCTCATCTACCGCAAAGACCTGATCGAATCCCCCGCTGAGAAGGAAGCCTTCAAAGCCGAATACGGGTATGAGCTTCAGGCTCCGGAAACTTTGCAGCAGCTTGAAGACATTGCGGAATTCTTTACCCGGCCTGATGAGAATCTCTATGGTCTCGTCGCCAATGGAGCAAGAGGTTCGGCAGTGGCTCAGGACTGGATGGAGTACCTGAGAGCCTTCGGCGGGATGATCTTCGATGAAAATGGCAATGTAGCTATAGACAGCCCCGAAGGACTGGCCTCACTGGAATTCTTTGTCGATATATTCGATAAATATGCCCCTCCCGGAGCTATCGGATACTGGTGGGACGACCGTGAAACTGCCTACCGGACCGGACAGGCTGTAATGCAGTCGAGCTGGAGCATTGCCCGCGCCGGGTACGAAGATCAGAGCATCTCGCTGGTAGCCGGTAAAACCGCTATGGGGACCATGCCCACCATAAATCAGGAGGCCCTTTACGGAGTCGGCGGCTGGGGTATCGGCATCAACTCCGATATAGACAGCACGAGACAGGAAATTGCCTGGGAGTTCATTAAATGGATTACCAGCCCCGAGATCATGAAAGACTGGATGATGAATGACGGAGCACCTATCCGCCGCTCAACTCACCTTGACGAGGAACTGCTTGCGGAAAAACCGTGGCTGCCGACCATGCTAAAAACTTTTGAGAACGGCGACGGAGACTACCGCCCTAGAAGTCCTCAGGCAACTCAGATTCAGGACATTCTCGGACTCAGGGTGAACCAGGCCATTACACACGAACTTACAGCCGCTGAAGCTCTACGGCTCGCGGCAGAGGACATCGAAGAGATTCTCTAGAAATCCTCACAGCCGGCTGGAACTATCCTTAAGCGGGCCTTCCAGCCGGCATCCGTTACCTGAAAAAGGCAAATAAAAGGTCCACCAATGAGTATTAAGATCCAGAGACGCGGGTATGACTACCGCAGGCGCATCCTTTGGTTTCTTGTTCCGATCAGCGTCTTCATGCTGCTGTTCTTCCTCTATCCGGTTCTGTACGAAGTCTATATCAGTTTCTTCGACTACTCGCTTGGAGGCGAAAAGACTTTTGTAGGAGCGGGAAATTACCTGAAAATGGCCCAGGATGAGCAGTTTGTCAACTCACTGAAGACAACCGCCGTATTTCTGGTCGTCACGGTTTCCCTTCAGCTCATCATAGGATTGGGTATCGCGCTGCTGTTCCACCTGGAGAGCATCATGATGAATATAGTGCGGACCCTCATCCTGATTCCGACTGTCTTCACTCCCCTCGTGGCGGGTCTCGTATGGAAATCCCTCTACCATCCAGATCTGGGAACCGTTACCTACTACCTGAGAGCCCTCGGATTCGATATCGGCAGGGGACTTCTGGTGGAACGAAACTTAGCCCTCGCGGCTATCATTGTTATCGACGTGTGGGAGTGGACCCCTCTGATGGTCATCATCCTGCTTGCAGGCCTGAAAAGTCTCCCTACAGAACCGTATGAAGCGGGAAAAATTGACGGAGCAGGAAAACTGCAGCTCTTCCGCTTCATCACGATACCGCTGCTTAAACCTACCATAACTGTGGCGCTCCTGATCAGAACCCTTGATGCGATGAAGATATTCGATATCATCTGGGCTACAACTAACGGCGGACCGGGCACATCAACGACAGTGGCGAATCTGAGAATTTACGAACTCGGCATTCAGCAGCTCAAGGTCGGCTACGCCGCTTCCTTAGCGAACGTTCTGCTGGTTGTCGGAGTAATACTGGGAATCTTCTTCATACGAAGTCTGTACCGGGGGAAAAGGAGGCCGTCTTGATGAGCAGCACGACTACAGGCCGCGCACTGCAGGTGCGGGCATCACGAGCTTTGCGCTACATCCTCATATTCTTCATCCTTCTCTTTTTTCTTTTTCCGATCATCTGGCTGGTGGAGACAGCCTTTAAAGTTCGCATCGACATGTTCAAACTTCCGCCCAAATGGTTCGGATTCAAACCCACCCTGGAAAACTTCAACTACGTTCTCACGAGGATGCATGTCGGCCGGTGGACAGCAAACAGCACCATTATCTCTCTCGGTACCATGCTGCTCTCCTTGGTAATCGGGGTCCCTGCAGGCTATGCGTTTTCACGGGTGCAGTTCCGCGCTAAATACCTGCTTCTTACCTTCATCCTGCTGACCAGGGCCCTGCCTCCGGTAATCATCGTGCTCCCGTTTAGAATTATCATGCAGTCAATCGGGCTTTTTGGAACCCGGCTGGCTGTGATCCTGATTGATACCGTCTACAACGCATCGTTTACCGCCTGGCTCATGGCAGGTATTTTTGAGACCATTCCAGAAGATCTTGAGGAGGCGGCTATCATCGACGGCTGCGGGCCGTTTAAAGCCTTCATGAAGGTGGCCGTTCCCCTGAGCCTTCCCGGGCTGGTGACCAGCGCCCTCTTCGCCTTCATCTTTTCCTGGAATGATTTTCTCTTCGCCATGACCCTCACTTCTCCCGATACGGCGACCCTGCCGCTCGGCATGCTCAGTACCTACGGAATGCTCAGTGTCGGGTGGACCAACATGGCTGCCATGGGAGTTCTGGCGATTCTGCCGGTGGTAACCGTCTCGCTGCTGCTGCAGAAGTACTATATCAGCGGCCTCTCCTTCGGCGGGGTGAAGTAATGGACAGAATCGAACAGCACCCAATCCTCACCAGATTGACTGAGCTGACCTCAGCAGAGACAGCCGCCATGATCGCTGCGGGGGATAACCCCCTCGCCCTCATGATGACTGGCGCTGTAGAACAGCATGGACCCCGCCTCCCGTTGGGCACCGATTCCCTCATAGCCGAAGCGCTGACCGCACGCATTGAGCAGAAACTGCTCGGAACAGCAGCGAGCATAAGCGGACCCCTTTTCCTGCTCCCTCCCCTGAGCGTAGGCTGCAGCATCGAACATGAAGGCTATGCGGGAACGCTCTCTCTCAGGACCCTGACCCTCGAGCATTTTATGCTTGACATTTGCAGCTCGCTCAGCAGCTTTGGAATCCGGCGCCTGCTGATCATCAACACCCATGGGGGAAATACCCACACGCTTCTGGGAATGCTGCGGACTCTCAGAAAGGAGACCGGGGTGATGTGCTTCCTCCATGATATCTACAGTTCTCCCGATCTTGCCCCCTACGGCAAACGCTTTGACTACCACGCAGGTGAGGCCGAAACCTCTCTGATGATGGTCGCCCGCCCTGAGCTGGTACGGAAGCACCGCGGCGCAGTGACTGATGCAGCGGATAGCTGTCAGCATGAACTGCTCAAACTTGACAGGAGAGCTGCTGCTCCCTGGTATACCCGGGACGTTTCACAGGACGGGGTTATTGGAGATGGTGCCGGAGCTGCCCCGGAAATTGGAGCTGAGCTGCTGGAACGTATGAGCTCCTCCCTTCTTACCATAATCAAGGAAATTCAACAGTATGGCCGACCGGATATGCATTAAGGACATCAGTCTCCTGGCCGGAGAAAACCTCAAGTATATCGA
>CAYSRK010000175.1:0-1931 GCA_964433385.1 uncultured Spirochaetales bacterium | reverse complement strand
TCTCTACAGCGATTCGGATGTGGTGTACGGGTATATTTTCATTATCGTTTTTCTCGGATTCGGGTTGGAGTACGGTCTGATTAAGCCAAGTGCCCGGTTAATTAAGAAAAGGCTGAGGGTTGACATTGATGCAGCATGAAGTGCTGAGGTGCGTGGGGCTCGGGAAATCTTTCAATGGAACGGAAATTCTTTCATCTATAGACTTTTCACTTAACAGTGGAGAGGTTACCGGAATTGTGGGGCCGAGCGGGTGCGGAAAGACGACTATTCTCCGCATGATTGCAGATCTGGAGATACCGACAGCCGGCGAGATTACGATGTCTCATGCCGGGACACGGAAGGCGTTCAATTTCCAGGAACCCCGACTGATCCCTTGGCATACGGCTTTTGAGAATATCATGTTTGTTTTGAAGGGAATAATTCCTGATAGGCGTGAGCGTATAGAACGCGCCCGGCAAGCTCTGGAGGCGGTGGAGCTTGGGGGCTATGCCGCCTATTATCCTGATCAGCTGAGCGGGGGTATGAAGCAAAGAGTTTCACTCGCCCGCGCTCTGGCTTTTGAACCTGAAATATTTCTCATGGATGAACCGTTCGCAGGGCTTGATTTTCCCCTCAGAATGCAGCTTATTACACTTTTCAATCGGCTGCTGCGGGAGCGGTCCATGAGCGTTATCTTTGTTTCTCATGATACGCGGGAGATAACCCGGCTCTGCGATACGGTGTATATTCTTAACGGAAATCCTTGCAGAATCCAGGAGACTATCGAATTCGGACCAAAAGCCGAACGTCTGACGCATCCCGGATATCTCCAGAAAATGGAAGAACATATGCTTAATATCATGGTGAGTCAGCGCGGCTGAGCTAGTGAGATGGCGTCAGATCATCCTTCTCTGGGCCGAATTTCATCCCAACTTTTATCGCCAGAACTATCTGGTTTCGGTTTTTCCTGAATGCCCGACTGAGCATAGCCTCACCTATTCCACCTGCGGAACTGACAACACGTGTATACCCTTGATATGTGTTTTCGGCAACGATAAAATTGATGCCAATACCAACGGCTGCCCTTAGACAATATGAAGTGACCTCCCAGTTTGCAAATCGTGGATTCACCTCGCATACTGGGAATAAGAGAAACTTTACCCGTATGCGGCTACCGCATGCAAAAGGAGGTCACTATGAATACTGTAATCAACATTGGTATCGATGTCCACAAGGACAGCTACTCTCTGAGCGCTTTTACTTTTAACAGCCACCAGTGCTTCGGTCAGACACGAATTGCCAGCAAGAGTTCACTGGTCATCAAGTACGTCAATCGGATGAAACAGGAGCATCAGGATGCACAGGTTGTCT
Organism: uncultured Spirochaetales bacterium; assembly: GCA_964433385.1. Taxonomy (GTDB): domain Bacteria; phylum Spirochaetota; class Spirochaetia; order JABMQR01; family JABMQR01; genus M55B182. The sequence continues at coordinate 581 of CAYSRK010000175.1, read as the reverse complement.
GCGGGTATGAGGCGGGTCCCACCGGGGACGGGGTGTACCGGGAACTGGAAAAGGCCGGCATTCCCTGTGCCATCATGGCACCGATCACTATGCCGAAAGTATCCGGGAACAGGGTGAAGAATGATCGTCTTGATGCCCAGGACATAGCGAAACATCTTGCCTTTGGAACCTACAGCTCAGTGCATGTCCCCAACGTCCAGGATGAGTCTGTGAAGAATTTCACCCGGCTGCGAAATACCCGCAAGATAGCTCTGAAGAAAGCGAAACAGAATCTCCTGTCATTCCTCCTGCGCAGTGACAAGTACTTCAATGAAGGGAAGAATCATTGGACTCAGATTCATTTCACCTGGCTCAAGCAGCAGAAATTCGACAACTGGTAGATCAGGAAACCTTCAACGAGTATCTGCAGGAGGTTCATGACCAGATGGAGAAAGTAGCTCGATATGATCAGCGAATTGAAGAACTCGCACAGCTGGATGCTTATCGGGAGGATGTGGCGAAACTGTGCTGCTTCAGAGGCATTGAGACCCACACTGCCCTTTCTCTTATCTCAGAAATCGGGGACTTTTCCCGTTTCCTGA
>CAYSRK010000174.1:0-4538 GCA_964433385.1 uncultured Spirochaetales bacterium | reverse complement strand
TCCATACCTGCAGCATGGAGTTATTCTATCTCCTTGGGTTAGATTTTTTGATTATGAGGAAAAACTCCTACGGTTAGATTTTTATATGAGGCATTACGGGGAGGCATGCTTCTCTGCGGCAGTCATCCGTATTCGCCCGTGCGGTATTCACATCGGCTGGTTTCAGGCTATGATGAACAGCGGGAGGATAGGAGTATCGCAGGCAGAGCGGCAGTGCGGAAACCATACACGATAAGCCACGCCGGAATCGAGGCTGTAGTACAGCGCAAGCGTATCCGGCACATCTATGTGCGGGTGAAAGCTCCCGAGGGTACGGTCGTTATCAGCGCCCCTGAGCATGTCCCGGAGGCTCAGCTGCGGCTCTGCCTGGAACGTCGTAACGAGTGGATAATCAGAGCCCGTGAAGAAATACGCAGGCGCGGCTTTCCGGGGCCTGAGGTATCAGGCAAAAAAGAGACTGCCCTTCTGTGGGGCAGGGTCTTCCGGACCGGATCCGCTGAAGCAGTACAGCGGAACCTGCAGCCCGATATGGACCCTGAACAACGGCTGCTTCCCGCCGGGAGAGAGGAACTGAAGCGTCTTTACCGGAATGAACTGCTCAAAGCGGCGGAGCCGCTGATCGGGAAATGGGAGAAGATACTGGGAGTTCGTGTCGATCAGTGGAGCATCCGGGCAATGAAAACCCGATGGGGTTCCTGCAGCCCGGGATCACGCCGGATCCGACTCAACCTTGATCTCGCCCGCCGCCGACCGGAATTCCTGGAGTATGTCATCGTCCATGAGCTGGCCCACCTGCTCGAGCCGCGGCATAACGCTGATTTCTACAGGATCATCGCCCGCTGCCTTCCCGACTGGAAGAGGCTGGAGGGGGAGCTGAAGCTCCTCTCTGCATCTGAGCCGTTTTGAAGGTTATGTTTCCTCCCGCGATGCGTGCAGAAGCGAGAGGACTCTCAGGGCCAGCTGTATCTCCCGCTTCTCGCCCGTTTCAGCATCCCCCTGATCTGCATTGCTGTAGGCTCCGATACCCTCTTTCACGTCCCCGCGATAGAGGACCACATTATTGAGTATGGAGAGGGCTCTGACTCTCCTCAGAGAGGCAACCACGTAGAGCGCCGCAGTCTCCATATCCGAGGCAAGCACCCCGGCCCGGTTCCATCGTTCCATTCTCTGCTGTTCATCGTCAATATAGAACGAGTCGTGGCTTCTGGTTATCCCGATGTGGGTAACCCAATCCATCTGTTCTGCAGCGGCTGAAGCGATGCCCAGAAGGGCAGCGTCTGCTGCAGCGGGAAATTCCCGGGGCAGATACATGAGACTCGCACCGTCCTCCCGCACCGCCGCAGATGAGATGACAAGATCCCCGATACCTATCCGGCTCTGACACGCCCCGCAGCTGCCTGTCCTGATGAAGGTCGTGCACCCGCACTGAATCAGCTCCTCAAGAGCTATGACAGTCGATGCGCCGCCGATTCCGGTGGAGGTGACGGTAATCGGGATTCCCGCAAAAAAGCCGTTGAGGGTCCGAAATTCCCGGTTGTACGCAACTTCCCGCACATCCGAGAGAAAGCTGCCGATCCTTGCAGCCCGGGCCGGGTCTCCCGGCAGCAGCACGTAGGGGTTTACATCGCCTTCACCGCAGAGTATGTGGGGCTGGATGGTCATGGCCCGCCTCCTCTTTTACTGCTGAACGAACTGTAAAGCCTCAAGAGCGAAGACCCGCTCCTCATCAGTCGGGATAACCCAGGCGCTCAGCCCCGGTATCGTTGCGCTCTCGGCGATGACAGCTTCCTCGTTACGTACCCCGATGGTCTGTTCATCTATCTGCCAGGCATAGAGCTTCATGTGATTGAGTACTTTCTTTCGGAAATACCCCTCATTCTCCCCGATCCCTCCGGTGAAGACGATGCCGCGGGGACCTTCCATGGTTCCGAGATACGCGGCAAAGTACTTGGCCGCACGATAGGCGGCAACCTCTATGACCAGTTCAGCGTCCCTGTCCCCGTCCATAGCCGCCTTCCGGATCAGGTGCATCTCCTTCACGTTTTTACCGTACAGTCCGTAGAGCCCTGACTCCTTGTTGAGGATCCGTACGATCTCCTCAATTCCGCAGTTGAGGTTGCGCGCCATCAGTTCAAGCGCCCCCGGGTCAATGTCCCCGCTGCGGGTCCCCATGACCAGTCCTTCCAAAGGAGTGGTCCCCATAGTGGTGTCAGCACCCTTGCCGCCGACCACCTTCGCCATCGAGCAGCCGTTGCCGAGGTGGGCAACAACGATATGGGTATCTGCGGCATCGATACCGTTCAGCTCGGCAAACCTGCGGGCGATGTAGGTATAGGAGGCCCCATGGAATCCGTAGCGTTCAATGCCGTACGTATCAATCCACTCTTTGGGCACTGCGTAGAGCCGGGCATAATCGGGCATCTCGGCATGAAACTGCGTATCGAATATCGCAGCATTCGGTACCGCACCGAAGACGGGGTCGGAGAGGGCTGCCTCGATGATCTGCAGATTGGCCGGATTGTGCAGCGGGGCCAGTGAAGAGTACTTTCTGATGGAAGCCTGAACCTTACCGTCAAGCCCGTCGATCAGGGAGGTTTTGTTGAACTCTGTTCCTCCGTGAACAACCCGGTGCCCGACGGCACTGATGGTAAGTCCGGGAAAGCGTTCGCTGATCAGCTCGGTAATCGCATGGAGAGCGAGTTTGTGATTCTCCATTGGGGTTTCATACCGCTTCTTCTCCCCGTCAAACTTCGCGTCTATGTAGCCGTGAGGGGTTCCGAGCCCCTGGCAGTTGAAGTCTGCCAGTGATTCTACCTGTCCGGCGGTGATCCGTTTCACCGACACCTTGATCGAGGAACTTCCTCCGTTGAGACAGACGACATAGTGGACATCCTTTGCTTCAGCCATTCACCATACTCCTTTATCTGAGGCTTTCTTCTACCATACACTATCATGTGAGGATGCGAAAGAGAAAAGTTGCCGCTGCCGTCAGCTCTCGAGCAGCCGGTCCGAGGGATAAACCGGGTCTGAGGTGGCGAGTATGCCGAGGTCCCGCAGTCCCGCTTCGTCTCCGGGCGGGGGCATATGTGTCAGGTGCATCTCACAGCCCCGCAGCCGTTTGAGCTGTTTGACGGCAAGGTAGGCCCCGCTGTTGGAGGCCATGGAGGTGCCGAGGGCTATAAGGGTCTCTTCAAGGTCCATCGTCACCGCCCCGGAACTGCCGATCGCGCGCTTCATGTCGGCAACAGAACCGATCACCGACGGGGAAATCAGGTGAATCTTATCGGGAAGACCTGCCAGATGCTTGGCTGCGTTCAGTACCGCAGCTGCGGCGGCGTGCATGACCGAGGAGTTCTTTCCGGTAACAACCGTACCGTCGCGCAGCTCGATGGCAGCCCCGCAGTAGATGCCGTTATTGCCTTTCTCCGGGTCATCAAACGCATCAGCCGCAGCGCCTCTCGCAGCAGTGACGACCTTCCGGTCACTCTCGTCGACACCGACCTCCTGCATGATCAGCCGGGAACGCTCCACCGTCTCACGCGGAATGATGCCCAGCATGTACTCGCAGGAGTAGCGGAAAAAACGTCGTATGATCTCCTGCCGTGAAGCCTCCTCAGCAGCCTGCTCGTCAACGATTGCGAACCCGAGCCGGTTCACCCCCATATCGGTCGGCGACTTGTAGGGGGAACTGCTGCCGGAGATCTTCTCCAGAATTCTGCGCAGCAGCGGAAACGCCTCCACATCGCGGTTGTAATTGATCGCCCGCAGCCCGTACGCTTCAAGGTGGAAAGGGTCGATCAGATTCACATCCTTCAGGTCAGCCGTCGCCGCCTCGTAGGCGATGTTAACCGGATGCTTGAGCGGGAGGTTCCAGATCGGGAAGCTCTCGAACTTTGCGTACCCGGCAGAATTGCCCCGCTTGTACTCATGGTAGAGCTGGGAGAGACAGGTACCGAGTTTCCCGCTGTTCGGCCCCGGTCCGGTAACCACCACCAGCGGCTTGGTTGTTTCAATATAGGTATTCTTTCCGTACCCTTCGCTGCTGACGATCAGGCTGACGTCAGAAGGATACCCCCTCGTAGCCCGGTGAACATAGACGGTAACACTGCGCCGCTCGAGCAGCTGAATGAACTGGTTAACCGCCGGCTGGTCATCATAGCGGGTGACAACGACTGCCGTGACGTCGAGCCCCCAGGAGGAGCGCAGCTCGTCAATGAGTTTCAGCGCATCGGCATCGTAGGTGATGCCGTAATCGGCGCGCATCTTCCGCTGCTCGATATGGCCGGCGTAGATACAGAGGAGTATCTCTGCCTTGTCCTTCAGTTTCTGCAGCAGCTGCATCTTCATATTCGGATCATATCCCGGAAGAACCCGGGAAGCGTGATGGTCAAAGAGCAGCTTTCCGCCGAACTCAAGGTAAAGTTTGTTGTTGAACTGTTCTACCCGCTGAAGAATCTCCCGGGTCTGCTCCTGAAGGTAGGTTTCCGCATCAAAGGCGGCGGTTCTGTCCATAGTTATTTCTCCATCTGCTGTATGCG
>CAYSRK010000173.1:0-16031 GCA_964433385.1 uncultured Spirochaetales bacterium | reverse complement strand
GATATATTTGTATTTTACCACACTGATTACCACGCTTTTCTAAAGCCTTTTTTCAAGTGGGAAGTTTGAGTTTAACAGAATCCAATAAGGAAAAAGGTTGACAAAGTTTCCAGTATTTGCAACTTTATCTGCATGAAGGATCTTAAGACCTCTCCCTATGAGGAGATTGCCAGACTTCTGAAAGTGCTCGGCCATCCTGACCGTCTTGCTATGGTCGAAGCGCTTCGTTTTGAGTCCTGGTGCGTCTGCGAACTTGCTGTGCATTTGGGGCTTAACAAGTCAGCAGCTTCAAAACACCTCAATGCCCTCAGGGAATTGGGGGTGATAGCGATGGAGAAAGACGGAACACGGGTAAACTGCACGCTGAGGATGCCCTGTGTGTTTGAGATGATGCAGTGCGCTTCAGATGCCGCGGGTCAGCCGATCCCGCCGGCTGTACGACGCAGCTGCCCCTCAGGCACCTGTTCGGCGGATAAGGAAAAGGACAGACATGGCGAAGATTAACCGGGTAATGTTTATCTGCATCCACAATTCAGCCCGTTCGCAGATGTGCGAAGCTTTTCTTCGCAGCTTTGCCCCGCAGCGGTTTGAGGTTCACAGCAGCGGGATTGAGACGGGTTCACTCAACCCTCTGGTAGTGCAGGCAATGGAAGAACTGGGCATCTCCATGGAAGGCCACTATGCAAAACCAGCCTCGGAGTACATAGAAAGAAACGAACAGTTCGATTATGTTATCACGGTATGCGACGAGAGCAGCGCTGAGCGCTGTCCGGTTTTTCCCGGCACCCATACCCGGATGCACTGGGGATTCCCCGATCCAAGCGCCCTCACCGGTACCGACGAACAGAAACTTGCCGGCATTCGAAAGATTCGTGACGATATCAGAATTCGCGTGCTCTCCTGGCTGGAAAACTTCTGAAGCCTTCACAGGAGCGGGCGTGGAGTAAAGGAATATCCTGCTTCGGGAAGCCCCGTGCCGTTCGGGTGCTGATCATTACCGCAGGGTCAGGGAGTTCGTCTGCAGCCTCATTTCGGGGAGACAGCCTGCCTGAGAATATCTGATTTCCCAGAGAAAGTGCTGTATATGTTCCAGTCCGGCAGGTTGAGAGCGGCTGCAGCCTTGAAGTCCAGGTTATGTACGCAAAGCTGCGGTCGTAGTATACTGTGGGCAGCATGAATGAGTCTGAGGGTAAACCGCACAACAGTTTCAAACTCCAGAAGTTTGAGGGACCGCTTGACCTTCTTCTGTTTCTCATCCAGAAGGCAGAGGTTAACATTTACGATATCCCCATTGCCCAGATTACCGAGCAGTACCTAGAGTATCTCTCCTATGCGGCCCAGACCGACCTGGACAACCTGACCGATTTCTACTCGATGGCGGCTGCCCTGATCTACATCAAGTCAAATATGCTGCTCCCGGTGGAAGTTGATGTTTCCGATGAGTTTGAGGATCCGCGGAAGGAGCTCGTTGAACGGCTGATCGAGTATCACCGGTATAAAAAATACGCTGAACTTATCGCTGATCAGGAGGTTGAGGGAGGTTATATCTTTCTCAGAAAGAACGTTCAGAAGACGCTTCCCTTCGATGACGGCGAATTGTGGGAGGAAATTGACGCGTGGGACCTTCTTAAAACTTTTTCCGGCATCCTCTCCCATATTTCTCCCGAGAAGATCTTCAATATCTATGAAGAGGTCTCCGTAAACGAGAAGATTGCCCTGATGTACGAACTGTTTGAAACGCAGCCGGAAATCTCCTTCGCCGACATAGTCATCCGCAGGGAATCCCCTATGGATATAATATGTTCATTTCTTGCCGTCCTTGAGGCGGTTAAGATACGGATGATCCGCATATACCAGAACGCTGCCTTCGGCGACATCAGGATCGTCAGGCGTGAAGATGCCCGGATGCTCTTCAGTGAGGAGGAGGAGGAGGGAGCGGAAGATGGGGGCACGAGCTATGAGTCATGATCAGCACGAATACCCGCAGCCGCAGATGAGTCGGGAAGCCCGTCTCGTAGAGGCGGTGCTCTATCTGGAAAATGAGCCGGTTGACACCGCCCGGTTAAGAAGGTATACAGGGCTCAGCGCGGATGAGCTGCAGGATGTGCTTGCCGAGCTCCGTCACCACTACGATGAAGCGGGACACGGTGTAGAGCTGGTCGAGATGGCCGGAGGGTACCACTTCATGCCGAAAGAAGAGCTTTGGCCCGAGCTGAAAGCTAATTTCGGACGAAAGATCGACCGACGGCTCACCCGGTCGGCTATGGAGACGATATCGATTGTAGCCTACTCGCAGCCGATAACAAAGCGGGAAATTGAGGCTATCCGGGGCGTCTCATCCGACAATGTCATTCGGCTGCTGCTCGATCGTGAGTATATCAGAATTATCGGACGCAAAGATGTGCTGGGAAGGCCGTTTCTCTACGGTACCACGAAGAAGTTTCTGCAGGATTTCAATTTAAAGAGCATCTCGGACCTGCCGAAGCTTCCCGATATCGATAAAGAGAGATTTGGTTATGAGCGCTGAGCGAAGTTCATCCGGGTATCCGATGCGGCTGCAGGTCTACGTTGCCCGCAGCGGGTTCTGCTCCCGCCGCAAGGCTGAAGAGCATATCCGCAGCGGAAAGATTACTGTCAACGGTGAGACAGTTCTGGAGCCTGGACAGCTTGTGGGACCTGAGGATGCCGTTTACGCCGGCTCGCTCTACCTGGAACCGATGGAGAAGGTCTACATCGCCCTTCATAAGCCCAAAGGGTATGTCTGCAGCAATGCCGACCCGCATGCCGACCTGTTCGCCCGGGATCTTATCGGGGTTCCCCAGAAAACCTCCCTCTTCCATGTCGGTCGTCTCGATAAGGATTCAACCGGCCTTATATTCTACACCAATGACGGTGACTGGGCTCAGGTTATAGCACACCCCTCCCACGCGGTTGAGAAGGAGTATACGGTCAGAACCCGGGAGAAGATTGACGTGCAGAATCTGAAGAAGGCCCGGGAAGGGTGCAGAATTCAGGGTGAGACCTACCGAATCGAACGCTGGAAGCTTATAAACAGCAGAACGGTTGAGGTTATCCTGCTTGAGGGGAAAAATCGCGAGATACGGCGGCTCTTTGAATTTCTCGGCATGAAGGTTGTTTCCCTGAAACGGGTCAGGATCGGTTCCGTAGAACTCGGGAAGCTTCCGCTCGGCCGCTTCAGGTTCCTCAGCAGGAAAGAGCGGGATTCATTCTCAGCGAAAGACCAAGTACAGCAGACGGTGCATAATAAGAAAAAATTCTGATTGACGCCGGCTCTCTCTTTCAGCACAATAGAACAAATTTTTTAACGGGAAGTGAGTTATGATAGTTGCCATTGACGGACCTGCCGGAGTGGGAAAAAGTACCGTATCAAAGATGGTTGCCGCAAGGCTCGGACTGCTCTTTATCAATTCAGGCAGTTTCTATAGGGCTGTCGCCTACAAGCACCTGCAGCAGGGGAAGGATCCGAATAATACCCGAGCAATTGTGGAAACGGCTCAGCACTGCCATTTCGACGTGGACAGCAGGGGATCCCTGCTCCTCGACGGGCGACCGGTTGAGCATCTTCTGCGCACTCCGGAAATCGATGCATCCTCCTCCTCCTTCTCTTCAATCACCGAGGTCCGCAAGATCATTAACGAAGCGCTGCGAAAAACGGCCGGAACGCGGGACATTATCATGGAAGGGCGCGATATTACAACGGTTGTCTTTCCCTACGCAGAGCATAAATTCTATTTTGACGGTTCGCTTGAGGAGCGCACAAGACGCAGGCTGCAGGATTACAACAACGAACAGCCGTTCGAAACCATGAAGGATGAGATAAACAGGCGGGATTACAACGATACCCACAAAGAGTTCGGCGCCCTCAAGCGCGCTCCCGATGCATTCTACATAGATACATCATACTTGACCATAGATGAAGTTTGTGACAAAGTAGTACAGAAGATTTTGGATAATACGCAATTAAAGGATCAGGAGAGTACAGGTGGCAACAGAGAACAATGTCGAGAAGAATGAGGCCGACAAAAAGAACGAAATGCAGAACTTACTGCAGGAAGAATACTTAAAATCTCTTGATGAAATCGAAGAAGGGCAGATAGTTTCAGGACAGGTTGTCCAGGTTAATGGCGAGTACGTGTTTGTGGACGTAGGGTATAAATCGGAAGGCCGGATCCCGGTTTCCGAATTTACCGAACTGCCGGAAGTAGGGGAAACTGTCAGCGTCGTGTTTGTCAGCAAGGAGGGCCGCGGCGGTCAGGTCGTAGTCTCCAAGAAAAAGGCGGACCTCAAGATTCGAACGGAGAACCTGCGGGAATCATACGAGAAGCAGGAACCGGTCGAAGGAACCTTTTCGAAAGTTATCAAGGGCGGATTTGAAATCGATCTCATGTATGATCTGAAGGGTTTCTGTCCGCTTTCCAAGGCAGACCTCTATCGGGTTGAAAATCCCGATGATTATATCGGTATCAAAGACTATTTCATTATAGACAAACTTCATACCGGCACACGGATGAAGTCGGTCCTCTCGCGGAGAGCCTATCTCGAGAAATCTATTCAGGAGAAGAAGGAGAAATTTTTCTCCACCGTGCAGATCGGCGATACTGTGGAAGGGACTGTCAAGAGTTTCACCTCCTTCGGGGCCTTTGTCGACCTCGGCGGTTTTGACGGCTTGCTGCACATCAACGATATGAGCTGGGGCCATGTAACCCGTCCTAAAGACTTTGTAAAGAAAGGCGATGTCATAGAACTGAAGGTGATCCATATAGATCAGGAATCGCAGAAGATCAACCTTTCGCTCAAGCATTTCACCGAGGACCCGTGGCTCACCTTTGAGGAGCGGTATAGCCTTGACGATGTGGTCAGCGGGACGGTTACGAAGATTACCGATTTCGGCATATTCATTGAGCTTGAAGAGGGAATTGAGGGCCTTGCCCATATTTCTGAACTCTCCTGGGTAAAGCGCATCAGCCATCCGCGTGAGCTTGTTTCCATCGGCGATAAGGTCAGGGCAAAAATTCTTGGCTATGATACCGGAGAAAAGAAGATTTCCCTCGGCATGAAGCAGGTGACTGACAACCCATGGGATACGATTGATGAGCGGTTTCCCATCGGACGCCGGATCAATGCTGAGGTTGTGAAGATTACCAACGCCGGGGCTTTCCTCAACCTAGAGGAAGGTATTGACGGATTCCTCCATGTCGATGATATCTCCTGGACAAAGAAGGTGAAGAACATCAAGTCCTTCTGCAGTGAGGGCGACACGATTGAGGTAGTCGTAACCCGGATTGAACCTGATACGAGGAGAATCCGTCTCGGCGTGAAGCAGCTTGAGGGCAACCCGTGGCAGACACTGAAAGAGTCCTATCCGAAGGGAAGCATTATTAACGGTGAAGTGACTAGCGTGACAGATTTCGGCGTATTCGTTAAAGTTATCGCCGATATCGAGGGTCTTATTTCCAAGTTCAACCTGGTCGGACCCGATGAGGAGTACGAAGACTCGGTGCTGCAGCGTTTCAAGCCGGGAGATAAGGTGACAGCGCTCGTGGTTGATCTGAACGTCAACTCCCAGAAGCTCTCCCTCTCCATAAAGGACTATCTGAAGAGGTCTCAGCAGAAGGAGATGTCCAAATATATCCACGACGATGAAGCTGAAGATACCTATACGTTTGCCGATCTCTTGAAAGAGAAAGACCGGGACAACGACTGAAACTCACTGCCGGTAATAACCGTATACGCTTCAGCCGATGCTTCCCGTGTCTGCTGAGGCGGTGTTCTTTCTATCCCATCACCCCGGAGTATGCGTGCAATGGCTGATAAGACAAACGAAAAAAAGCCTGATATCGAAAGAAAACTGAACCTGCTCGTGCTGAAGCGCAGAAAACAGCTGATTATCCTCGGCATCGCCGTTGTCTTGGTCGTTGCGGCTGTAGGCATAACATCCGCGCTTGTTTCGCAGAGAACTGAGCGTCTGACCGCTGAGGCTGAACTGCTGCAGGAACGGTACAATGAACTTGCCGGCGGTGCAAGCGGGCTTGAGGCGGAAGAGGTTGAATCAGCCCTTGCGGAACTGAAGGAAGAAACAGAGGCGTTTCTCCAGTCTGCCGGAAGAGGGTATGCCAGACTGCGGGCTCTCTACCTCAAGGCATCAATTTCCTACCGCCTCGGCTCCTATGAGGAAGCGGCGGCAGAGTATCTGGAAGCTGCTGAACTCTATTCCGATTCCCACCTTGCCGCTCCTGCACACATGAACGCTGCTGTCAGCTTCGAACGGGCAGGAAACACTGCAGATGCCCTTACGCAGTATGAGAAAGTCTACAACTCCTTCAAGGACAGTTCCCCAGAAGCCCCTCATGCTATGTTCAGTGCTGCCCGGCTGCTTGAAACCCTGGATAGAAAGGGTGAAGCTGCCCAGCTCTACCGTGAACTTTCAACCGCATTTCCCGACAGTGACTGGGCAAAGTTAGGGGTAAGCAGGCTTATAGTGATTGAATGATCGAGATGCAGGCACGACCGATACGAGGATCCCTGATACGCGGAAGCAGAGCAGCGCTGGTGCTGGCTGTTTCCGTTTTTTTATGGTTCTCCTGCGGTCTTCCCCGTAATCCCTTCATCCTCGACGGCAGCGACGTCACAATTACCGCTGAATATGAGTCGGCTTCACCTTCGTATTCACCTTCGTATGCAATTGAGGTCGGATCCAATAACAGCATCAGCTTCACCCTGAACGTAAAGAAACCGGTCCGCGGCGAAACCCACGGAGTCACCATCTACTATACCTATACCGATTCCTCCTCGGAAACGACGGGTGAGGACCTCGATACCTCCAGCTCATTTCTCCCGCAGGTTATTGACCAAAAAAACTTCTACCGCTTCAAGCTCGCAGACTCTGCATCTTCCGCGCCCCCGACTAAGGAGCTCTCCTTTGACTCAGTCCTCGAGTACGAAGCTGAATTACAGGCTGTATACGCAGAAGAGGGTACCGGCGAAGCTGTGTTGACATTAACGGTAAACGGTCTGGATAGCAGCCTCATCAGGCTTGATGTCAACGCAGGGGGAGAGGGTATCGCATTGTCGCCCGATTCCCGTGCAGATTTCGGTATTGATGCTGAATCTGAAGTCTATTATCTGCACCTGTATGCGGGAGTCTATGCCTTTGATGATGATCCCGGTTTAGACAACGCTGCCGCTATTGCTCCGGTGAAGTATCTTGGAAGTGTGGAACTGGAATAAGAAACGGGAAATCTACAACTTTAAATAATGTATATTCTGTCTAATTATAGCCGTCAGACATGAATAGAGGATATCTTTCAATGGATAAAGAAATTACCGACAACCCCGAAAACCGAAAAAGACAATTTGCCCAACTGTTTGCTGATCTCTACTCGGTACTTACGACGTTGCGGAGCCCCGATGGCTGTCCGTGGGACCGGGAGCAGACCCCGCAGTCTTTCTACAAGAATCTTATTGAGGAATCGTACGAATACATAGACGCGTTTCTCAAGGGAGATCTTGCCGAGTGCCGTGAGGAGCTCGGCGATATGTACCTGGTGGTAACCATGCTGGTTATCATGCATGAAGAATGCGGCGATTTTTCTCTTGAAGATGTTCTGGCTGAGGTCAGCGACAAGCTCATCCGCCGACACCCGCACGTCTTCAGGCGGGAGTCTCTCTCCAGTACCCCAGAAGACGGGTCTCAGGTTCTGAAGCTGTGGAACTCGATCAAGGAGAATGTCGAGGGGAAAAAGAGCGAAGATATCTTCAGCAGGATTCCTGCATCAGCTCCAAACCTCATCCAGGCTGTAGAAATCCAGAAAAAGGCGCGCAAGACCGGTTTTGACTGGGATAACCGACCGGATGTGCTGCAGAAGATTCGCGAGGAGATAGAAGAGCTTGAGGAGGCTGTGGAAGCTTCCGGCTCCGGGGCTGAAGACCAGGAGAACATTGCCGAGGAGTTCGGGGATGTGCTCTTCTCCCTCATTAACTACGCCCGTTTTATTTCTGTGGATCCCAACGAAGCGCTTTTCAGAGCGAACAGGAAGTTCAAGCTCCGTTTTGCCCGAATGCAGCAGCTGCTGCTCGAAGAGGGACACGACATCCTTGAGGAAATACTTCCGCTCCAGGTTCTCGATACAGCATGGGAGAAAGTGAAGCGTGAGGTCTTAAGATAGATAAATTATTCCTCAATTCCTAATTCGTTAAAATATTCTTTTCCGTTTATTGTATACATGCACTTTCTGGTTACCCGATAGGTACTGAGGAACGTATACTTGTTCATGTGTGCGTCAATAAGCTTCATCAGGTTGCCGGAAGCAGGACGGCTTCCCTCCCCTTCTTTCTTCTTCTTCGGCTGCACGCCCGTCGGTTCCCAGACCCGCAGAACTGCCGACGTTTCCCGTGTTTCGCGCAGCTCCACTGCCGGAGTTTCCGCTGTAATGGTATCAAGCAGGTTGAATGCGCACGTGTCAAGGTCTTCCAGAATGTAATCAGAGGCACCGTAGAGGGCCGTCAGCGACTTACAGGCCCCGGGGTGCAGTACTGCTGCTTTTTCTATATAAAACCCCTCAGGGAGGTTTCTGTTGAGCTGCTCCCGGAGCTTCCCTGCGAGCTGTGCACTGGCGGCTTCCTGCGAGGTGTCAATGCTGACGCTCAGCAGTTCCCTCTCACCGGCGATGCCGAGCGGGAGCGGCTGAAGAAACTCCATCACGGGCTTGGGGTTGAAGCCCTGAGTGAAGGAGACTGCGGCCCCGCTTCTCTGGAATGCCTTTTCAAACATCTGCATGCAGTGCAGATGGGAGATATAGAGCGCTTTTCCGTCTCTGCGGTACTGCATAAGAACGGTCATCCGGTGCTCCTCAACCGCTGCGTCAGGCGTTTTTTCGCACAGAAGCTCTTCATCAGGTGCCGGAATCGGACGCAGCGCATCGGGGCTGCTCTGCTGTGCGCCCGCGGGGGCGCATACGCCGCAGTTGTGGGTGCAGTCGGGTTCACAGACGCCGGTGCGCACCGCCTGTTCAGCCCTGCGGTACTCTCTGCGCAGATATGCAGTCGTTGATGCTAGGCGCACGCTCTCCCAGGGAAGCGGTTCATCGAAATCCCGAGCCCGGCATATTTCCTGCTCCACATCCCAGTCGGCAGCCCTGAAGACCTCCTCCCAGACGGAGGTGTCCAGGTACTCGTCCCATGCGTCAAGTCTCGCCCCCCTTCTGAACGCCTCCTCGATAAGTTCCCCGGATCGCAGACTGCCCCTACTTATGACTCCTTCAATAAATGATATAAACGGGTTCTGAAAGCTCACCTTGGCTTTCTTTACCCGGGACATGATAGTCCGCTTGATCTGCAGCAGATGTTCCCAGGCAGTGCCGGGATCGAGCAGCGGCGCCCACTGAAACGGTGTGTGCGGCTTAGGTATGAACGTACCGACGTTGACATGTACCGCTATGCCGCTTTCCCGCTGAATACGACCGACATATTCAGCTATCTGTTCGGCCTCAGTCTCCAGCGGAACGAAGGGAAGCCCGGTCATGAAGTAGAATTTTGCACTTTTCCACCCGAGCTTCTTCGCCTCCTTGACGATGGATGCAACCTGTTCAGCAGGTACCTCCTTGTTCATAGCCCGCTGAAAGGATTCATCAGGCGTTTCAACGGCAAAGGTAAGCCCGCTGCGGCGCACCGCGGCTATCTGGCTGAGAAGCGGGAGGGAAAACGTATCGACTTTCAGAGAAGGAAGCGAGAAGGATACGTGAGAGCGGGAGTAGATTCCCGTAAGGGTCTGCGCAATAGGAAGAATCTGCGGGTGATCACCTGATGAGAGCGAAGAGAGAGTTACGTCACGATAGCCGAGCTCCCTGACCATCTGATCCACAGCGGAACGTATCTCGGCATACGAGCGCTGGCGATAGGGTTTGTAGAGTTCCCCGGCATGACAGAAACGGCAGCCGTTCGGACATCCGCGCATAATTTCCACTACCCCATGGTCCTGAACCGGTTTTATGGTCGGCACCGTGAAATAGGAGAAACGGACTGATTCGGCATCTTCGGCTTGAGAGGAACTGCGGGTGAAGCTCATGTCGGCAGCTCTGGCTGCCTGAGCTGTGCCGTCATGCCAAATACAGCTGTGTTCATGTATTTGTGTCAGTATTTCTGCACGTTTACCTGTATCCCGCTTTTTATCACGGGCATGGATGATAATATCGGGGAACTGAGCCTCGGCCTCACCGATGTAGACGCCGTCAAAAAAACGGGCAAACGGCAGCGGATTGGTGACTGCCGGTCCCCCTGCGATCACGATCGGGTGCTCGTCTCCCCTGTCGCTGTTCTTCAACGGAATGCCGCCAAGTTCAAGAACATTGAGGATATTCGTTGCACTCAGTTCATATCCAACGGAAAAACAGAGCATATCGAGCCTATGCAGCGGGGTTCCCGTTTCAAGGGTGTAGAGCGGTATGTCCCGGCTGCGCAGCACGTTCTCAAAGTCCGGTGCGGGAGCAAAGACCCGTTCACAGGCTACCCCCTCTATCCGGTTGAGCAGGTCATAGAGAATTTTTATGGCATGGTTAGCCATTCCTATCTCATACAGATCGGGGAAGCAGAGGCCGATTCGATAGTCCTGCGGACCCGGGACCACCGGTTTCAGCTGAAACTCCCCCCCCACATAGCGGGCAGGCTGCTTTACCGACAGCAGTACATCGCGCAGCAGGTGCTGCGGTTCTATGATGCTGTTCATATGTTATAACCATTCCCTTGCAAAATTGTTGTCCGGATTATATTCCAAAGCCTGACGTATCATGGCCTGAGCCTCGATGAGCATGCCCTGCCGGCGGTAGAAAGTGCTGACGGTGTAAGACACCGAACTGAGGAGATAGGGGTCGCTGAGGCTTGTCCTCAGGGTTTGAAGCGCTGCGCGGGCCCGGGGGTAGTCCCCTTCAGCCGCAGCGCATTCGGCAAGGAGAATTACGGCGGTATAGCGTTCCCTCTCGTTTTCTGCCGCCCCTGCCGCCGTCTCAAGGCTGCTGCAGGCCTCAGGCGTCATGCCGGCAGCCTCAGCTGCAAGATATGCAAGAAGGGCGACATGATACCCGTTCTGTTCCGATAGTACGGTGTAAGCTTCTTCGAAATTTCCCAGATTATAGTGCGAGAGGGCGGCGATGATCAGAAGACTCCCTTCCCGGTCTTCTCCTCCAGCATGCTGCAGAGCCCGCTCATACCTCCCGAGCAGGAAGTTGGCGCCGGCAAGCACCCTCCGGCTTTCCTCGAGCTGCTGGGAAAGCTGCTCGTTTCCGGTACCGGCAAGCAGTCTGAACCGCTCAAGGGCCGTAACCGCCTGATTCAGGTACTCAAGCTCACCAGTTTTTTCATACAGCCTGTACGCTGTAAAACCCAGGTAGAGGTTTTCCGAAAGCGTGAGCGCTGAGCGGGCAGCAATTTTGTCCTGCAGGACGGTATGGAGGCGGACATACTCCGCTCTGCCCCAGAGGGAATGCAGGTTCTCCTCCTGGAGCTGATTGCCCGCCCTCTGCTGCAGCTCCTCTCCAGAGGACGAAGGTACGCAGCCTGCCGTACACAGCGCTGCAGAAAGCAGCAGAACTGCCCCAGCGAACCGGACTGCCTTGAATCGTATTGTGCAGCACTCCACGCGGCGGCTCTCCCTGAAAACTGCATTAAAAAAAACAGACCTGTAAGCCGGGTTCTGTAGATGGTGACCATCTATCTAGGCCTGCTGTCTCCAGCAGACTCCAGCAGCCTACCCGCAGATTATCAGGCGAACAACCCTATCTGCTGCTTGGCTTTGCTCCTGACGAGGTTTACCCTGCCCCGCCTGTTGCCAGACGGGCGGTGAGCTCTTACCTCACCTTTTCACCCTTACCTCTTTCGAGGCGGTATATTTTCTGCGGCACTCTCTGTGACTTTCGTCCCCGGGGGTTACCCGGCATCATGTTCTATGGAGCCCGGACTTTCCTCCTCCGCACTGTCGCGCGAAGGCGGTCACCCAGTCTGTTGCATGAAACGGATTTTTTTCTGCCCTGCCCTAGAGATCAAATTCGTCAAGATCCACTAAGTCGGCAAAGGTTGCCTCATCGCTCTCCTCCTCATCATCAGTCTCAAGGACCATGACTTCGGAATCGGCGATCTCCTCAAAAAACAGTATCCTGCTGCAGTAGGGACAGAACTTGAAATCGGTCCCCTCACGCACTTCATTGACAAACTGTGTCGGAAGCGACATGTGGCACCCGGTACATACATTCCGGTGCACCGGGACAATACCGACACCGGATTTGTTCTTGATAATTCTCTCAAACTTGAAGATAACTTCAGGGTCGATATCGGGAACAAGAACCTTCTCCTGACTCTCAAGATTCTCAAGCTCCAGTCTCTTTTCGGCGAGAATCTGCTGCATCTTCTCCTGTTCGGTGGAAACCTCCTCCTCCTGAAGCTGCATCAGCTCTTCCTGCTCTTCAAGCTGGAACTTCAGGTCTTCGAGCGTTTTCTCCTTATGAAGGATAGCCTTACGCAGCTGCTGCTCCTTTTCCGCGGCGTCGCTGATCTCTTTATCGAGCGCCTCGTATTCCCGCTGAGTCGTGATAAGGTCCATCTGCTGTTCATAATTCTCTCGGACCCGTTCGGCATCATCAAGCCGGATGCGCAGACTTTTCAGCTCATCAAGCGTACGTTTATGCCGCTCATTTTTCTCGAGGTAGTTTTTCTTGCCGCGGTTCAGCAGCTCGATCTTCGTCTCAAGAGTTCTGGGTATGTCGCGTATCTCATCCTGCACAGTGTACTTAGTGGAAAGTATCACCTGCAGTGATTTGAGCTTCTCAAAAACTTCTTGCATATCGTTCTCCTGGTTACACGTAGTCTTTAAGTCTTCTGCTTCTCTTCGGGTGCCTGAGCCGGCGCAGAGCCTTCGCTTCGATCTGCCGAATCCTCTCCCGAGTGACTTCAAAGTATAGTCCAACTTCTTCCAATGTCAATGAGTATCCGTCTTCTAGACCGAATCTCATCTTGAGAACCTCCTGCTCACGCGGAGGAAGGGTTGTCAGCACATCCTGCAGCTGCTCCTGCAGGAGCTTGAATGCCGTCTGGGTGGCCGGATTCTCAACATCCTTATCTTCAATGAAGTCCCCGAGCAGGGAATCCTCCTCCTCTCCGATGGGAGTCTCAAGGGATATCGGTTCACGGGCGACATTCTTTACCGCCTTGACCCGCTGAGGAGTCCAGCCGAGCCGTTCGGCAATCTCCTCGTCGGTAGGTTCCCGACCGAATACCTGCATAAGCTGGCGAGATTCCCGCACCACCTTGTTGATCTGCTCTATCATGTGGACCGGCACCCGTATCGTTCTTGCCTGATCCGAGATTGAGCGGGTTATCGCCTGGCGGATCCACCAGGTGGCGTAGGTGGAGAACTTGTACCCTTTGCGGTACTCAAACTTTTCCACGGCCTTTATCAGCCCGATATTCCCCTCCTGCACGAGATCAAAGAAATGAAGTCCCCTGTTTGTGTACTTCTTGGCTATGCTCACTACCAGCCTGAGGTTGGCCTGGATTAGACGGTCTTTTGCGCTTTTCATCATGAGTCGTCCCCGGGCTATCTCCTGGGAGTGACCGATGACGTTATCTATTGTATCCTCAAATTCATACTCAATAGTCTTCAGCTTCTTCTCAGTCAGCTGCACCTGACGGATCTTTTCCTTGATCTCATCGGTAGCAAGCTGCAGATTTTCCTCAATCTCCTTTCGCATCCCGGGAACGGCCAGAGATCTCCCCAGCTGACGCAGCTCCTTTGCTGAGCTGACGCCAAGGCGGTTCTCAATGCTGTCCCGTTCGTTCTGAAGCTGGTATATCTCCTGCTCGGTTGAAATGAACTTCGCGGTAAAATCGATGATCTCATCCTGCTGAAGCTCAATTTTCGCCAGTCTCCTCATCAGCTGCGCCTTCTTCCTGCGCAGCTGATCATCATCGAGAATATTTCCCCCTGATGCAATAATCCGGTTTTTCTGGTCAATATAGGTCTTCAGCTGAGTCTGAATATCCTTCAGCTGGTCCCGATATGCCTGATTGAGCCGCTTCTGTTCGGTAAAAAATTCGGTCAGCTCCTTCTTGGAGAGATCCATCTCCTTCTCGTCGAACTTGTGAGAGAGCTTCTGCAGAATGGTGTACATACCGGTAATCATAATACCGGAATCCCTGGTCACCTTCTTGATGATATTCTCGCCATTCTCCATCTTCTTTGAAAGCTCAACCTCCTGCTCAGCGGTAAGCAGCGTCTCCTTTCCTATCTCGCGGAGGTAGAGGCGGATCGGATCATCGATTGAGGATTCCTTGTCGTTGTAGAGGACCTTCTTGGAGTGATCCGGCCGTTTCCTTACGGTAACCGACTCCTCCTCATCATCGTCGCTCTCACCCGCATCCGCATCGTATTCATCATCATCGTCATCTTCGTCGACATCTTCAAGCAAATCATCGGCTAGTTCATCAATCGTGTCGTCAAGATCCTCGTCATCATCAAGAGCTGCGGTAAAACTGTCATCATCCTGTTCGTCGTTCATGGCCAATGTTTCGTCTCCGTTCTTCAAAATGTCTTTTTCCTCATCCTCGATGATAATATTGCTGTTCTCGAGAAAGGCAATCACATCATCGATAACATCCGGGTTTGTCAGGGTATCCGGCAGCAGATCGTTGAGCTCTCCGTAGGAAATGCTCTGTCTGTCTCCCAACGCCTTGATGAGTTCGGCAAGTGCCGGATTTTTACGTATGTCTTCCGCCATTAGGGTGTCCTCAATTTTGTTATTTCCTCATCAATGAATTTTTTTCTGTAGAGAAGCTCGTTCAGTTCAATTTCATTGATCCCCTGAAGCACAGAAGTTCTTATCTGATGTTCCACCTGCTTTCTGCGTACGGTCAAGTCCCTGATCATGATGGTGCGGACGGTATCTTCTATGATGCGCTGCGCTTCTCCTTCGTCGCTGAACTCCTCAATCCCGTAACAGCTGACCGCTGCCTGGCGGGAGGTATCATATTCCAGCCGTTCGAGAAGATATTCAAATGAACTCTCTCCCTCCCGCAGAGACTCCTCAAGAGCGGTATAGATGTCGGCGGCAAATTTGTCATGTATCTGCTTAACCGTAATGGACTGCCTCACTTCTTGAAAATACTTTCGATTATTCACAATTGTCAACATCAAGTACATATCCGGACTCATATTCGCCGGCTGCAGCGGATAATACTGCTCCTGTTTCTCAGCGCCTGCCGGTGCTTCCGCAGAAGTACGGAGCCCGGTGCCGGAAGCACTCTGTCCGAGCTCCCGATAGAGCACTTCCTCTTCAATCTCGAGCAGGTCTGAAAGGAGCTTCAGGGAGCTCTGCTTCTTGATTTCGGACTCTATAGTCTCCAGATAGGGTCTTATCTCCCTGAATACAGACAACTTGCCGTCAGGCAGCGTAATATCATACGAACTCAGCGCTTTGTCCACAAGGTAGCTGAAGCTGTTCACCCGCTTTTCCACAGCTTTCTGCAGCGCTTCAGCTGATTCATGCTGAAGAAAATCAGCAGGATCATAACTGGTCCTGTTGTCGACGACGCTGACGTTCAGCCCGGCTTTTTCCAGGATTGGTATGGTCTTTACAGCCGCTTCATACCCTGCCCTGTCACTGTCGAAGAAGAGCAGGCAGGAAGAAGCGTAACGGCGCAGCAATGCCGCCTGCTGATCGGTGAAGGCGGTTCCGAGCGGAGCCGCGCAATGTGTCACGGAAGCCTGCGATAGGGCGATTACATCGAAATACCCCTCGCAGATAATTACCTCCTGGCGCTTTTTCACTGCATCGAGCCCCTGATGCAGCCCGAACAAAAGATCCCGCTTTTTAAATATAACTGTTTCGGGAGTGTTAAGATACTTCGCATTCTGCTCATGGTCAAGGGCTCTGCCGCCGAAACCCAGGATCCTCCCCCGGGTATCAGTTATCGGGAAGAGAATTCTGTTTCTAAAAAGAGGGTACCGGGGATTTGCCCGGGAAAAGAGA
>CAYSRK010000172.1:0-4396 GCA_964433385.1 uncultured Spirochaetales bacterium | reverse complement strand
AGATGGTCGGCAGCCGCCTTCGTCGCCGCATAGGGGTTGAGCGGATTGTAGGGCGACTGTTCATTGAAGGAACCGCTTCCTCCAAGCGCGCCGAAGACCTCATCGGTACTTATCTGGTGAAACAGTACATCGGTTCGGCTGCCCCAGAACGTTCTCGCCGCCTCAAGGAGCGAGAAGGTCCCCTGCACGTTGCTCCTGACAAAAACTGACGGGTCAGTTATCGCATTGTCAACGTGAGTTTCCGCCGCAAAGTGAGTGACCGCATCGATCTCATAGCGTCTGAACAGATCTGCAGTCAGCTCCCGGTCGCAGACGTCGCCCTGCTGAAAGACCAGCCGTCCGGGAGCAATGCTCTGCCGGGCCGCATCAAGGTTAGCAGTGCTGCCGGCATAGGTAAGCAGGTCAAGCACAACAATCCTGCCGGTAAAATCACCGTTTCGCGCGAGGAGGCTGATAAAGTGGGAACCAATAAAACCCGCCCCGCCGGTGACGAGGATTGTGGAAAACTCTCTCATACCGGATGATTATAGTGAATTTTCCCCGTTCTGGGAAACGGTGCTGAAAGCTTCCGGTGCTTTTTCCCGGCAGCTTTCAGCCCTGCCGGGTAAACAGACCTGCGAGGAGGTCTGCAGAGATCTGCGCGAGGCTGTCGGCCTTCAGCCCGCAGGCCATTGAGCTTACGGCAGCTCCAATTCCCACACTCTTCATACCGGCGGCGTGTATCCCCTCTATGCCGGGAGGCGCATCCTCAAAACCGACGCATTCATCGGGCAGACATCCGATGCCCCGGGCCGCCTTGATGAAAATCTCAGGATCAGGTTTGCCGATATCTACCGCATCCACCGGAACAATGTAATCAATCATCCCGGTAAGCCCGAGCTGATCCAGGATGTAGCCAGCGTTTCTGCTTGCCGAGGCGACGGCGATCGGGATGCCCCGCCCGCGCAGCTGCCCGAACAGTTCCAGGGTCCCGGGCAGCACATCATGAGAGGTGAGACCGGAGAGTGATTCACGGTAGCGGCTGTTCTTCAGCTCCATAAGCGCAAGAATTTCATCCTCTGAAAGCTCAGCGCCGTTTTCCTTCAGGATAACCTCAAGTGAGCCTCTGCGGGAGACCCCTCTGAGCCGCTGGTTCATTTCATGGTCAAAGCGCCACCCGTGCGCATCGGCCAGCTCTTTCCAGGCATTGTAGTGGTAGATATCCGTTGACGTTATAACCCCGTCAAGATCAAAGACCGTTCCGCGGAACTCGGCAGCTGTTGCTGCGGCAACCGGTTCCGTCCCGACTTCCACGGTACTCCCGCGGAAGCGCACCGTGACCGTGCCGGCTTCCGGGACGCTTTCAGCAAGCCTGAGCAGCGTCGTTTCTCTGTTCATGACAACCGAGAGCGGTCCTTTAGGGGTTCTGACCATAAAGCTCAGCGACTTCCAGTTCTCGGGAAATTTCGCCGGATGGAGAGAGGGGGTTGCCCCGAAATAGCGCAGACCGGCTATACCGTAAAGGGTCAGCATCCAGGATCCGGCCATGGAAGCAGTATGCAGACCGTCGCGGGTGTTGCCCTGCAGGTTGTGCAGGTCGACGAATGCGGTCTTTCTCGCGTGCTCCATACCCTGACTGACCAGACCGAACTCGAGGGCTGCTATACCTTGAATGCAGGCAGAGAGGGAGCTGTCGCCGGTTGTCAGCGCTTCGTAGTAGTGAAAATCGCGCATTTTCTGCTCAAGGGGAAACTGATCGTGAAGCAGGAGGTGGGCAAGCATGGTATCGGCCTGTTTTATCACCTGGTGGCGATAGATCACCAGCGGATGGTAGTGCAGAAGCAGCGGATACTTCGATTTCGGCGTTGCCGCGAAGTCCCATGGTTCCCGGTCGAGAAACGACTCATCCTGCGGATGAATCCCCCGGGAGCGGTCGTAGGGAATGAACATCTTCTCTGCCGCTTCGCGCCACAGCTCGGGCTCCTCATCGTCGAGCCCGATCCTCTGCGCGAGTTCAGCCAAATCGGCTCCGCGATCCGAGAAAAGCCGGCGGTACCAGCGCTCGGCCTCCCGAAGGTTGAAGGCGGCGGTTACGTTCGTGTAGAAGTTGTTGTTCACCAGGGCTGAATACTCGTCAGGACCGGTCACCTCATTGATGCAGAACTTCCCCTCGCGGGCGGGGTTGAAAAAGCCGAGACTCATCCACATCCGCGCCGTCTCGAAGAGCAGTTCCGCCCCGCCTTCAAACATAATCTGCTCATCTCCGGTTATCTCCACATAACGGACAAGGCTGTAGGCTATATCGGCGTTGATATGGTACTGCGCCGTCCCGGCCGGAAAGTAGGCCGAGGCTTCCCTGCCGTTAATAGTCCTCCAGGGGAAGAGCGCCCCCTTCTCGCTGAGAAGCCTGGCCTGCTCCCTGGCACGGTCGAGGATGGAGATTCTGTAGCGTATCAGGCTGCGGGCAATATCGGGCTCGACGTTCGTGAAGAAGGGCATGGCATATATCTCGGTATCCCAGAAGTAGTGACCTTCGTAGCCGTTACCTGAAAGCCCCTTGGCCGAGAGGCTTGTTCTCCCCTCCCGTCCGGCTGACTGGAAGAGCTGAAACATGTTGAACCGCAGCGCCTTCTGGTACTCCGGATCGCCCTCAATGGCAATATCAGCTGAGGTCCAGAATCGGCGTACCTCCTCCTCCTGTTCAGCCGCAAGCCCGGTAAATCCCAGTTGTGCGCCCTCGCGCAGTGCTTCGCTGCAGGTCAGGCGGAGGGATTCGTCATCCCCTGCAGGGCCGAAGGCGTAGGCATAGTACTTCTCAATTTCGACCGGCTCCTCCCCTCCGGATGAAAAGCTCAGGGTAGAGGAAGGAAGCCCATCCTTCACTCCGGCATCCCGGCTGATCACGCCCCGGGCGCAGACATCCCTCACCATGTTGGCGCACACCAGTGCAAGGGAGCTTCTGCGGGTCCGCAGCTGCAGGAAGGCGCTGTCAGGAAGGTCCCTACCCCCGGCAGAGGAGGCTGAGAGGATAAGAGCTGCCGCTTCTGACCCAGAGGCTCTTCTCGGGTCAGAGGAGCCGCCGGCCGAACCGCTCTCGGGGAGGGCAAAACCGGAGACTACAGTCAGCGGCAGAGCGCTGCGGTTTGTTATCCGCAGCCGGGTCGCCCCGAGATGGAGACGGCGGAGGCTGATCAGGTGCTCAAGGGAAACCTCAAGCAGAGAGCCTTCCGGACTTTCCCATGTAACATTCCTTCTCAGCAGGCCGCGCGCAAGATCAAGACGCCGACGGAACGAACGGACTCTGCCATTTTCCATGGAGCACAGACTCTCTCCCAGATATATCGTCATGAACCGGGCATCGGGGACATCAATCATCGTCTGCGCCTCTTCGGCAAAACCGTAGGCCTTTTCCCCGTAGCAGATCGGGGCGCTTTCGTAGAAACCGTTGACGAATACCCCCTGATGAAACCCGGCGGCACGTTCGGTGAAAAACCCGCGCATGCCGAAGTATCCATTGGCAAGCGAGAATACCGATTCAAGCTCGGGGGTTTCTTCAGGGTTGTAAACAGACTGCTCAATGGTCCAGGGATTGTTCATGCGCGCTCTTCCTCCAGCATTTCGGTTAATCGGGCGAATCGAGGGGCCTGAGCCAGAGCAGCTCCCAGGGTTCCATAACCACTGCTCCCTCAATAATCCGCCCCGTCAGTATATCCAGCAGCTTCAGCTCCTGTCTGCCGCTGAAAAGCACACTGCCGGACAGCTGCTGCGGCTGATCTGAGAAGTTTGCGAGAACGAGGAGATCGTACTGCGGTCCGGTTCGGGAAAAACCGAGAATCCAGCGGTGGTCTCCGTCGACCACTCTCATGGAGGTGCCGTTAAAAGCCGGCTCGTGCTTTCTCACAGCGTAAAGGTTCTTCAGGGCACGGTACACCTCTCCCGCAGGCGACTGCTCCTCAGGTATCATCTCAGCCCTGCTCCAGTCGAATGCAATCCTATGAACCCAGCGGGAGTCGCTCTGGTAGTCGGGGCGGTCAGCAAAGGAGTAATCGTTGCGCATCGCCGTCTCATCCCCGAGGTAGAGCAGCGGGAATCCGCCTGCACTCGCCGCGAGTCCGTGGAGGAGCACAATACGGCGGACGGCATGCTCGATGAGCTGAGGATCGCGGGCTTCTGATGCCCGTTCAAGTCCGGCAAGGGATGCGCAGGTTCCCGAAATGCGGCAGTCGCCGGTCTCCGTATTCTCCTGAAACGGAAGACCGGCAGCATAGCTTCCGGGGAACCGGCCGGTGTAGAAATCATTGAGGAACTTCCGGTGGCTGTATCCGTCTATTCCCACCGCAGCAGCATCACCGTCATCGAAGGTCCAGCCGATGTCATCGTGACAGCGGACATAATTAACCCACGCGCAGCCCTCCTC
>CAYSRK010000171.1:0-7135 GCA_964433385.1 uncultured Spirochaetales bacterium | reverse complement strand
AAGTGCACAAACCCCTGTGTGCCGCTCCCGTGCTGACCGCCGACAGCGAAATTCTTCCCGTCCTGCACGTTCCGGTCGAGACTGGTTCGGTAATGACTGTCTGGACATTTCGCCCCTTGCATGACAGAACGCCCGATCTGTTTCCGTTCGACTTCTGCGGGGTATATGACCGGACTGCGCTCCAGCGGCTGGGGGGATTCTGTTCTGAGGTTTCCGGTTCCTACTGGCAGCTGGCCGATTTCGGTATGCGCGCCTGGATGGGCAGGTGGCAGATTCTCAGCTGCAACGGGATCGTCATCGCCTATGACGGAGACGTACACTGTCCCGACACGAGCGAGAATGAGGATTATGCCCTTTTTCTCACCCGGAACACCAGTTTTACCTGTAATGAAGGCAGGATACGGGTACGGGGACGGACTGCCGGGCGGAGGATAAGTCGCGCCCGGCGCGAGGATATCAGGGAGCTCCAGCACTGGGCCCGCTGCGACTGGCGGACACTGATCCGCCGGTGGCCGACTCCGGAGGCCGATCAGTGAAGCGCTTCATAATGCTTACAGTCCTGGCGAATCTGCTCTTTCTTCTGCCCGCTTCTCCTCTATCTGCTTCAGAGGCTCACTTTCTTCAGCCGGTTGAGCTGATCATCATAGACGCCGGTCATGGCGGAATTGACCCCGGGGCAACTGCCGTTCTTGAGCGGGAAGGTGAGCGGACTGCAGTCTATGAAAAGGAGCTCAACCTGGCCCTCGCGCTTCTGACTGCCGAGAGGATCACGGCAGCATTTCCTGATATCAGGGTACTGCTGACCAGGGAGGATGACCGCTACATCTCCCTGGAGCAGCGCTCACAGGCGGCTAACAGGGCTGTTACGGAAGAGGGGAAGAGCAAGATCTTCATCTCCTTCCATGCCAATTCAGCTGAGGATGCACAGGCGGCATCAGGGTTTGAGCTGTGGCTCCGGTATCCTTCGCGCACCTACGACTTTTTCTCTCCGGCGGTTGCCGAGGCGGGAATTGAGGTTGCCGCAGATACGGCCAACTCCCAGCTGAACAGAGAACTTGATAGGGCGGACAGGCTGCTGAGCGAGAGTATTCTTCTGGCCATGGAGGCGGTCCTTGGATCTGAAAGCAGGAATCGGGGAATTAAATACGCTGATTTTCACGTGCTGATGAACACGTTCATGCCGGCAGTTCTGATCGAGACGGGATTCATGTCCAATCCGGCCGAGCTTGAGCAGCTCATCAGTGAGGAGTACCGCACCCGGATTGCCGATGCGGTGCTCCGCGGCATATCACTCTACCTGGCGGCTGTGGAGTAGGACCTCTGGGCTTTTGAGCTCTAGTCCTGACGGAAGCTGCGGATCAGGTCGTTCTTCAACTTCTTGAGGCGCTGGCTCATGGAGACTTTGTAGACGTGGGGGTTGATAAGTCGCTTGTAGGACTTGTCGAGTCCTGAGAGCTCTTCCCGGACACGACTCTGCAGGACATGAACTCCGGGGTCCTCGCTGCAGCGTTTCCCAGCGGCGATTTTTTTCGTCAGCAGAGGCCGGATGTGGGTATATCGATCGGCATGCATGGTGAACCGGTCAGTGCTGTTGTAGGGGTGCAGGAAGGTGTAGGAGTTTCCGGGACAAACCTCTTCCTCTTCGAGCGCCACATAATCAGCGATCGCTCCCTGCTTTTCATCGTAAAACCGGTAGACCTGCTTGATACCCGGGTCAGAGGTTTTCAAAAGCGTGTTGGAGACTTTGAGCGTCGGTTCAAACTCTCCGTCGCGGTTTTTCTTGGCTGAGAGTTTATACACCCCGTTCATGGCTGACTGACTGCCTCCGGTTACCAGGTGCGTGCCCACGCCCCAGATGTCGATCGGGGCGCCGTCGGCTATCAGGAGAGCGATTATCTCCTCGTTGAGATCATTCGAGACTACAATACGGGTATCGCTGAGTCCCTCAGCATCAAGGCGTTCGCGCACCTTGAAGCTCAGGTAGCTGAGGTCACCGCTGTCTATCCTGACTCCGATGCTTTTTCCTGCACCCTGAAGTTCCTTAGCGACGATAACGGCATTCGTGATACCCGAGCCGAGAGTGTCGTAGGTATCGATCAGGAGAGTGCAGGAATCGGGATATAAAGCGGCGTAGGCCCTGAAGGCCTCGAGTTCGGTTTCAAACGCCATCACCCACGAGTGGGCCATGGTGCCGCTGACCGGTATTCCGAACTTTTTGCCGGCGAGGGTGTTTGAAGTGGCGATAGCGCCTCCGATGAAAGCCGCCCGGGAGGCGGACAAGGCGCCGTCAACCCCCTGTGCACGGCGCAGGCCGAACTCGAGGATCTTTCCGCAGTTGGAGGCGTTGCAGACGTGGGACATCTTTGTCGCAATAAGCGTCTGGAAATTAATCGTGTTCAGCAGGATGCTCTCGATCAGCTGCGCCTCGATTATCGGGGCATGCACCCTGATAAGCGGCTCTCCCGGGAAGACTGCTGTACCCTCGTCCATGGCGAACATGTCGCCGCTGAAACGGAGGGTGCTGAGGTAGTTGAGGAACTTCCGGTCAAACATGCCGGTTGCATGCAGGTAGCTCAGGTCATCCCGTGAGAAGTGAAACTGCTCAATGATGCTGATCAGGTCGTTGAGACCGCAGAAGACTGCGTACCCGCCGTTAAACGGCTGGGTACGGTAAAACATGTCAAAAACAACCTGGGTGTTTTTGTTGTTGAGGAAAAACCCCTGTGCCATGGTCAGTTCATAGAAGTCGGTAAGCAGGGCGGAAGTTTTCATGAACGGCTCCCTACGGGTTCCTGATACTGTCAAAACCCGTATACGGCACCAGCTTCTCGGGGATGCGAACCGAACCGTCTTCCTGCTGGTGGTTTTCCAGGAGTGCGATGAGAGCGCGGGAGATCGCAATGGCTGTACCGTTGAGCATGTGCGCATGCTGCAGCCTGCCATCCTCGTTTCGGAAACGGACCCCGAGTCTCCGTGCCTGGTAATCGGTACAGTTTGAGGTGCTCGTCACCTCCCCCCACTCACCCCCATCACCGCGTCCGGGCATCCAGGCCTCTATGTCGAATTTGCGGTAGGCCGGTGCGCCCAGGTCGCCGGTGCAGGTATCGACGATGCGGTAGGGAATATCGAGGCCCTGAAAGATCTCCTCCTCTATAGCGAGCAGGGAACGGTGAAGGTTCTCGGAATCCTCCGGAAGACAGATGATGAACATCTCCACCTTGGTGAACTGGTGGACCCGATAGAGACCCTTTGAGTACTGTCCGGCAGCTCCGGCTTCCTTGCGGAAACAGTGGGAGAGACCGGCTAGTTTGAGCGGCAGTTTCTCCCGGTCCAGTATTTCACCGGCATGGTAGCCGCCGAGGGTAATCTCGGCTGTTCCGACCAGGCAGGTTCCCGTATCTTCAATGGTATAGATGTTGCTTTCCGCCCCCCGCGGATTAAATCCGATACCTTCAACAATCTCCTCCTTGGCAATATCGGGGGTCACCGTCAGGGTGAATCCGTGCCGGGCGAGGATATCGAGGGCATAGCGCTGGAGAGCGAGGTCGAGAATAACCGCCTGGTTTCTGAGGTAGTAGAACTTTGCCCCTGAGACGCGGGCGGCATGCTCAAAGTCGACGAGGTCAAGCCGTGCGCCTATTTGGACATGATCCTCAGGCGGGAAGGAGAAGCGACGGGGTGAGGAGAAGCGGTAGAGTTCCAGGTTGTCCTTATCCTCCTTCCCGACAGGAACATCAGGATGGGCGTAGTTCGGGATTGCTGCTGCAGAGGAATAAAAAGCTTTCTCAACTTCGGTAAGTTCGTTCTCCTGTTCAGCGATCGCGGACTTGAGGGCCCTGCCTTCCTCAACCAGCCGTTTACGTTCCTGCGCATCGACTTTCTGTTTCATCGCCGCAGCATTCTCATTGCGGCGGCTGCGAAGCTCATCGTTGCGGGCAATAAGCTTCGCCCTTCTCTCCTGCAGTTCTATAACAGCATCCACATCAACCTTCATATTTCTCGCAGAGACATTTTTCACTATCTCATCTCTTCTCGTGCGAAGCTCTTTTACGTCGATCATGTTTTTCCTCAATGTTTCAGGTGTGCCGGCGGCTGCCGGCGGGCTTTCTCCTCAGGAGCTCAGGACCTCTCGAGCTCATCAGCCCTGCGGGAAGCAGCGCGGACTGCGCGCATGACGGAAGCGCTGAAGGCGCCCTCCTCAAGTGCGTACATTCCCTCAATGGTCGTTCCGCCTGCCGAGCAGATATTCGCTATAAGGAGGGAAGGGTTGAACGTGCTCTGCGCCGCGCCCAGACTCAGGGCTCCGCTGAACGTTCGGGAGGCTATTGCGAGGGCCTGGTCATAGGGAATACCCTCAAGGGTCCCCCCGGAGGCGATTGCGTGGAGGAACTGGTAGAAGAAGGCGATAGCCGACCCCGATATCCCGGTGAAGGCGGAAAACTGCCGTTCCGACAAAGGAAAAGCGGTGCCGCAGCTTTGCGCTATCTCCATGGCTGAATCTGCAAACTCCTGTTCAGCTTCGGAGCCGGCAGCAACAGCCGTTACCGACTCACCGACCGATGCCGCAATATTCGGCATGAAGCGGATGACCTGCTTAGAGTGCAGCTTTTCCTGCAGTGTTGCCAGTGATACACCGGCAGCAATGGATATGTAACGGTGGTTCTGCTTTATGGAGGCCAGGGAAGGGTAGAGGCCGGGGAGAATCTGGGGTTTGACTGCCAGGACAGTGATGTCGCTTGCAAGCACCATATCCTCAAGTGAAGCTGCGTTTTCCGCAGCAATCTCTGCGGCAAGCTGCTCCTGCCGTCGGCGGTCAACATCGTAGAGGACGAGGGAAGGGGGCGTGCTGCGGTTCGCCAGAGCCCGCGCGATAGCCGTCCCCATGTTCCCGCAGCCGAGAAATCCGATTGTCATGAATGAACCCTCCAGTAACGGCCTCGCTGCAGCGGCAGGAGGACTTTGATACTCCATACTAATTTTTTTAGGGGATGTTTGCAAGCTTTCCGTTGCTCAGCTTTCTCCATCCTGCCATTTCAGGCGATGAAGCGTTCCGGTGAGGCTGAGGCCGGGAAACTGGTGCTGCCTGAGGTACTCGTAGACGGCCACAGCTGCTGCACTGGAGAGGTTGAGGGAGCGGTACTGCTGGGCCATCGGAATGCGGATGCAGCTCTTTCGATGCCGGCTAAGCAGCTCTTCCGGTATGCCGTGTGACTCCCGGCCGAAGACGAGATAGCTCTCTTCGGGGAAATTGACGTCCGCGTAGACCTGCGGGGCCTTGGTGGTGAAGAAGAAGGTATTTACTCCGGGTACTGCCTCAGTCTCCCTGGTAAATGATTCCCAGTCGGCGTGCAGGGAAGGAGAAAGCTGCTTCCAATAGTCCATCCCGGCCCGCCTGAGGTACTTGTCGGCGAGAGAAAAACCGAGCGGTTCAATCAGGTGCAGCTTCGCCCCGGCTGCAGCGCAGGTCCGTGCGATATTTCCGGTATTCTGCGGTATCTCAGGTTCGTGCAGCACTATATGGAGAGCCATCCATTACCCCTTGGACCCTGGCCTTGCGGCTCTGTTTTCTCCGTTGAGACTGGAGGCTTTTACGATATGAGAACCTTTCTTCCTCAGCTCGTTGACGCGCTTCTCCAGTTCACGGCGTTTGAGCGAGGGAGACTCAAAGAGCTCAGGCTGTATCCCCGCTGAACCATCCTCAATAGAGTGAAGTCCCGCTCCGAGCAGCCGTACAGGAGTGCGGTTCCACTTGAAGAGAAACAGCTTCCAGAGGGCTGAAAA
The DNA here is from genome assembly GCA_964433385.1 of uncultured Spirochaetales bacterium. Classification (GTDB taxonomy): domain Bacteria; phylum Spirochaetota; class Spirochaetia; order JABMQR01; family JABMQR01; genus M55B182. The sequence continues at coordinate 1,354 of CAYSRK010000171.1, read as the reverse complement.
GAATTCCTCAGCGGTAAGAAAGGGTTCGCTGAAACTCTTTCTCGCTGTAACCGAGGTGAAGTCGCTGTACTTGATCTTGACGCAGGCCGTACGACCGGTAACCGCTTCGTTCAGGGTCCTGAAGAACACCTGGTGGGCAAGGTCGAAGAGCATCTGCCTGAGCGTCTGCTCTTCGCTGATATCACGGGAGAAGGTCATCTCGTTGCTGATGGAGCGGTTCTTAATCTCTGTTGAGAATATGCCGGGGTCCTCCCCGCGGCAGGCTTTGCAGTAGAAGGAACCGGCGGCAGTTCCGAACATCGATGTAAGCTTTTTCAGGGAGAAATCGCGCAGCTGGGAAGGGGAGGTTATGCCCCGCGCTGCAAGCCGCTCCAGTGCTTTTTCACCGATACCCCACATGTCCTTCAGTGAGCAGGAATCGATGAACTGTATCTCATCTCCGCGCTTTACGCGAAACAGGCCGTCCGGCTTGCTGCGTGCTGAGGCCATCTTTGCAATGAACTTCGATGCGCCGATGCCGATGGATACGGTGAGCCCGGTTTCCATCTGGATACGTTTCTTGATAAGCGCTGCGGCGTGCTCAGGTTCCCCGTAGAGCAGGCCGGTTCCGGTCATATCCAGAAAGGCCTCATCGACGGATATCTGCTGCACATGCGGTGAGAACTCCTGCAGGATATCCATGATCCAGCGGCTTACTTCCAGATAGCGCTCCATGCGTACCGGAACAAATATACCGCGGGGGCAGAGACCTTTTGCCTGAAAGATCGGCATAGCCGAGTGTACGCCGAATCTGCGCGCTTCGTATGAACAGGCTGATACCACGCCGCGAGCATCTGTTCCTCCGACAATAACCGGTTTCTCCTTCAGGGCAGGATTGTCATGCTGCTCAACCGAGGCGTAAAAGGCATCCATATCAACATGGAAGAGGGTCGGCTCAGCCACGGAGTTCCTCCCGGCGCTGCGCTGCGGCGTGTAGGGCTGCCTGCACCTGCTCCTCAATGAATAAATGCCAACTGAAACCGGAGGCCGAGACGAGCTGCATGAACATGCTCGTCTCGGTAAAACCGGGAATGGTGTTTACCTCGTTGAGATACAGAGTCCCGTCTGCGGTATCGAGGAGCATATCAACGCGAGCCAAGCCGCGGCAGCAGAGAGCCTGGTAACCGTCCCTCGCTAGGGCACGGGCTCTGCGCTTCAGTTCAGCGGAAAGCGCTGCCGGAACAGTTATCGCCGTTTGCGCCCGCTCTTTCTGGTACTTGTGGGCGAAATCGTAGAAGGTGTGCGAGGAAATGATCTCCCCCGGTTCGCTGACAGAGATTCCGCTTTTCAGGGGAAAAACGCTGCACTCAATTTC
>CAYSRK010000170.1:0-2121 GCA_964433385.1 uncultured Spirochaetales bacterium | reverse complement strand
GAGTCCGCCGGCACTAGCCCACGATACGGCATTTCCTTTCAGGTCGGTTATGGTCACAATGGTATTGTTAAAGGTAGCCTGTATATAGACGTTCGCTTCATATACCGTTTTTTTCGCTTTTCTCTTTACCTTCGCCACGGTCTGCTCCTCTTACTTCTTCTTTCCGGCAACGGTCTTCTTCTTACCTTTGCGGGTACGGGCATTTGTCTTGGTTCTCTGTCCTCTCACCGGAAGGCCTTTCCTGTGGCGAAGTCCGCGGTAGCAGCCGATATCCATCAGCCGCTTGATATTCAGAGCTGTCTCGGTCCGCAATCTTCCTTCCACTTTGTACTCATCATCAAGGATCCGCCGAAGCTCGCTTAATTCGTCGGCCGGGACATCATTGATCCGCATATCCGGGTCTATCCCCAGTCTGGTGCAGATCTTCTCAGCCGAAGTTCTTCCTATCCCGTAGATGTAGGTCAGGGAAATCTTGATCGCTTTGTTCGGGAGGTCAACTCCTGCAATTCGTGCCATGTACTAAGGCCTCCTACCTCTGTCTCTGTTTATGTTTAGAGTTCTCGCAGATTATCCTGACAACGCCCCGTCTGCGGATAACCTTGCATTTATCGCAAATTGGTTTCACACTCGCTCTGACTTTCATACTCTATCCTCTTACAAGTTTCTCGATTTTATTTTTCCCTTCTTCACCAGCCCGTCATGGTGGTGCATCTTCAGATGCCCCTCAATCTGGGACATGGTATCCAGATCAACTCCTACCATAATCAGCAGCGATGTTCCTCCGAGGATCATCGCAACCGATGTGGGGAAGTTGAAGAGTTTCTGCACCAGCGTCGGTATCAGCGCTATGAATGCCAGAAACAGGGATCCGGGAAGGACGATCCTGTTAAGCACCCGCTTCAGGTAGTCTTCTATCTTGTCCGACCGAATGCCGGGAATCGATCCGCCGTTCTCCCGTATCTGCCGCGATATTTCGGTCGGATTGAGACTCACCTGCGTATAGAAAAAAGCAAACAGGATAATCAGCAGGGTGTAGATTACCAGATAGGGGAAACCCTGCGGTCTCAGCCAGTTTGCAAAACGGGCCAGCCAGTTAATTTCCGGTCCGAGCGAAGTCGCTATCTGCAGCGGAAACGACAGCAGCGTCGATGCAAGGATGACCGGAATAACCCCGGAGGGGTTGATCTTGAACGGAATGTAGGTGCTCTGAGCACCGTACATCTTCCTTCCGACCACCCGCTTTGCGTAATGGACGGGAATTTTTCTCTGCCCCTGCTGTTCGTAGACAACGAGGGCAACAACCACCAGGAACATCACAAATACAATGATAACGACAACCGGGTTGAGCACGCCGGACTGCACAGTCCGCACCAGCGACGCGATAGCGTCCGGAATACGGGCAACGATACCGGCGAAGATGATCAGCGAAACACCGTTGCCGATTCCGCGCTGAGTAATCTGTTCACCAATCCAGACCAGGATCATGGTTCCGGTAGTAACCGTAATCATGGCAATCAGGGTAAAGGGCAGCAGCCTCATGCTGATGGATCCGGGAATGGTCTGAGCGTAGACCGTTATAACGTATGACTGAAGCAGGGCCAGGACTATCGTCCCATAGCGGGTCAGCTTCTGAATCTTCTTTCTTCCCCCATCCTCCTCCGCCATCTTCTTCAGCGAAGGAAAGACGATCATCAGCAGCTGCATGATGATCTGGGTCGAGATATAGGGCATAATGCCGAGCATAAAGACCGAGAAGTTGCTGAACGCACCGCCGGCGAAGAAGTCAAGATACTCCGTAAAGCCGATGGACGAAGACGATCCCTGATCCATGAAATAGATTCTCAGCGCATTAACATTTACTCCGGGAATCGGGACTATGGTCCCCAGCCGGAACAGCACCAGCATGAGAGCGGTAAACCCGATCCTTTTTCTCAAGTCCTTAATTCTGAAAACGTCTACTAGGGAGTTTGCCATCAGTTCCTTCTTTTTTCTGTTGTGCTAGATAATCTCGCCGCCGGCGGCTTTGATCTTCTCAGCCGCATTTCCTGAAACTTTCAGTCCCTCAACTGTGACTTTTTTGTCAATTTCTCCGTTGGCCAGGATCTTCACCTGCACATCTTT
>CAYSRK010000169.1:0-6700 GCA_964433385.1 uncultured Spirochaetales bacterium | reverse complement strand
AAGAAGAGGCGGCGCTCACTTGAGCCCAAGCTCCCGGGCGATGATGTCAGCGCATGCATTTTTCTCAATCTGCAGGATCTCCATCTCCCGCACCGCATTCTCAAGTGAACTGGAAGCGTGGGCGGTGTTGACCATGATATTGCTGCCGAACTCCCTGCGGACGGGTCCCCCCGGGGCGAGGCTCGGGTCGGTCGGACCAAGCACGTCCCTGATTTTTCTCTGGGCCTGCTCGCCTTCGTAGACCAGGCTCATGCATTTCACGTTGCCGGGTTCGTGCAGCTGTTCCGGGGGACAGCGGTCAGCCCGAATACCGGTCATGAATTCGATAACCTGCTGAAACTGATCCTCGGCGTACAAAGCTCCAAAGGATTGGTTTATGCGTTGAGCAGTCTGCTCACTGAGCCTCACCTCAAACTTCTGTTCAAGAAAGTCCCTCGCCTGGGAGCCGATGCGTTCGGTGTACCTTCCGAGGAGCGTGGCGCGCAGCGGCTGGTATAAGTCAACTGCTTCGGAAACTGACATGTGGTGGATTTTAGCCCCCACTATCCGCAGTCCGGTACGGGAGAACAGGTCGATCACCGATCCGGGTCTTGCTGAAGCATGTTTCCAGCTGTCCGGCTTGATGATCACCAAAGTACGTTCTATCCGGCGCGGGTCGGGATAGACCATATTCTCTACCAGGTTCTTCTGCGTGGGAAGCCAGCGGGCGAAGAGCTGCAGATTGATATCAGCAATGTCCTGACTGCGCGGGGTAAGGACAGCAGGCTCGAAATAGGTTACCTTCTGCGGATCATCAGGATCGAAGACCAGATCAGCGTACGTATCACGGATGGTCTCACCGGTGATCGACTCAAAACTCCGGTTCGCCGGGTACAGGGCTCCGCAGACATTAGAAAGTTTGCGGCAGGGGTCCACCCCCCGGAAGAGGAGCAGGAGGGTGCGGTGACGCCGTCCCCCGTAGGGACCGAGGCTGCTGCGTACGTACTGCGCAAGCAGACCGGCGGCAAGGGGGTTGGAGCTGTCCTGCTGGCTGGTAAGCAGCCGGGCATATGCTTCGACAAACTCTTCGTCGGGGGCGATCATCTGAGCCCCGACAAGCTCGAGATCGAGCCGGAGAAACAGCCGTGCAAGTACGCCTCCTGTTCGGCTCTTGGCAACGGTGTAGGGTGTAAGCAGCACATAGGACAGGTTTTCTTTCATAGTACAGAAGCTCCTTGTTCCGCGGGAATCGGGTATTGAGAAAGCTCAATGATATTCACCTGAGCTCTTTTCTGTCAGTAAGATTAGACGGTAAGGAAATTTGCGTCAATGACTATTTTTCACCCGGCGTATATCACCTGTCTGCCCTAATTTCGGGTCCCGGCACCGGCACAAGGCCGGTCAGTACATCCGCCTGCAGCTGCTGTCACCCAGGATACTGCCTCAGAGGCAGGTTTTTTTCCAGGAATACTGAAAAAACCGGGAGCGCCTGCGCTTCTGTGCGGGGATTGCCGGATCTCTGTTCTGCCGTCAGATACTGCAGATGTATCAGAATGATATGTTCCCTCTGTTGCTACAAACCCGGTAAAACGTCTATAATTGCCCGGCTGGGCAGTTTGCAGAGTCCTGCTGTTTTCTGCAGACTGATTCGGTTCCAGACAGGAGGGGATGCTGTGACGCTGCAGTATATCGAGCAGTTTCAGATCAATTTGTACGTTATTCTGATGCTCTTTGCGGTGCTGATAATCCTGCAGAAGCACCCGGACCTGCTCTCCTATTCTAAGCGGCTGCTGAAGACCGTTATCCTGATCAACATAGCAGCCCTGATCGTTGAACCGATAACCTGGATATCGGACGGCGCCGCGGGTACCGGGGGGTACCTGCTCGGCTATGCATCGAATGCGCTGCTCGTGCTGCTTGGCCCGCTATTGGCGGGAAGCTCTGCCGCATACGCCGACTACAAGATATTCCATGACCGGGAGCGCCTGCGCAGAAGGAAGTTCTACCAGATTCCGACCGCTGCGGTTCTCGTGCTCCTGGTTATTAACGGTTTCTATCCCCTCTACTTTACCATAGACCCCGTAACAGCCGCGTACCGTACCGCTTCTTTTGACTGGATCCGGTATGCTGCACTTATCCTCATCTACCTTTACATGCTGATTCTGGTTCTTAGAAGCAGGTCCCGTGCCGGTTCCCATCTGGTCATGCTGGTGATGCTCTTTTTTGCCATCCCGATAGTCGGTATGCTCGTTCAGGTCGTCTATTCCCGGCTCAACTTCTCCTGGACTACCGTAAGCCTCGGTATTCTGATAGCCTATGTCTTTCTTGAATCGACTACCGGTGAGCGGGACGTGCTGACTGACCTCTATTCCCGGGCGAGCTACGAGGAATACGTTCATAATCTCATCGAGGAGAGACGGAGCTTTCAGCTGATGATGATCGACCTTAACGGTTTCAAGCTGATCAACGATCAGTTCGGTCACTTAACGGGAGACCGGGTGCTTATTGAGTTCTCCCGTCTGCTCCGCCTCCAGTTTCCGAATGAAAAGATAATCGCCCGTCTCGCCGGGGATGAGTTTGTCATCATTTTTGAAAGAGAGGCTGGAAGCATTGAGCCGAACCTGGCTGAACTGGAACTGCGCTGCCGAGATAGCGTCATTGCGCAGGTGCAGACCCTGCGCTTCAGTCACGGTTTGCAGAAGTATGAACCGCATATGACCTTCGATGAGCTCTACATGCAGGTAGACCACAATATGTACGTCAACAAGTTCGCCGACGGCTCAGTCACTGCAGAATGAGAATGCGGCCGGAAGATAACGCCGGCTGAAATCCAACCGGAACATAAGGAGCCTCAATCATGTGTAACTACCGTGTGAACCTTTATGGAGGTGCGGAGATTGATCATACCGACTGCGGCGGAAGCCTGGAGGAATTTGCCGCTGCCTGTTCAGCCGCTCTCGCCCGGATGCGCTCTGAGAACCTGAAGACCGCCTGGCTCTTTCTTCCCCCGGAGCAGGCGGATTTCATACCCGCAGCCCTTGCCCTGGGGTTCACCTACCACCATGCCGATGAGTCCGGACTGCAGCTTGCTGCAGCCCTCAGACCGGAAGCGCACATCCCGGGCTACGCGACCCACTTTATTGGCGCCGGAGGGGTTGTCCTCGATGATCAGAAACGTATCCTGGTTGTTCAGGAGCGCTATCACACGAGGAGGCACTTCAAGCTCCCCGGGGGTACCATTGAACCGGGAGAGCACATAGCAGCCGGCGTGGTCAGGGAGGTGTTCGAAGAGACCGGCATCAGGACCGAGTTTCTCTCCCTCCACTGCGCCCGACACTGGCATAACTATCGGTTCGGAAAGTCAGACATCTACTTCATCTGCCGGCTGAAACCGCAGAACAGCGATATCATCATTGATGAACGGGAAATTGCTGCTGCGGTATGGATGCCGGTCAGGCAGTACCTGGAAAACCCCGATACCCACCCATTCAACCGCAGTGCTGTTGAGGCAGCCCTCTACGGACAGGGTCTTGAGCCCGGTTCGCTTCCGGGATTTTATGAGCCTGAAACCCGTGAACTGCTCTATGCCGTCCGGACGCGCGGAGTCTGAGCGGTTTCAGGGTGCTGACAAGCACTCAAATGCACCCTGTCTGCAACTGTTATTTTCTGACATTTTAACGTAATGAAATAGTTCTTTAATTTAATCCCCATATTGTGTTACTGTTTCTATCAATTGAAATAACAAATCTGCAAAATCACATTTAAATGGAATGGAAGTATCTTCTTGATGTCGCTTTAGATTTTTCAAGCTATGACAATTTATTTCGATGGGCATCTCACCCTTCGAGTAATCACTGCCAATAAAGGCCATAAATGCAGGAATGTATTCTCCGCTATGAGAAGGAGAGGTGAAATGGTTTCGACCAGCACAAGAATTCCACCACTTGTTTAATTCTTCTCGATCTAGATGCATAGTAAGGAAATCTTCAAAATTCATTTCAGAAAACAGAAAATCCGGAATACCTGAAGACTTACTCTGATAATTTTTCATATCATCATTGTCATTACGCATATATCTATCCCGGTCTACCCAAATATATATTGCTGATCTTGGGTTATCTTTTTTAGTTTTACTATATGTATTTTTGACCAGCGCATACTGCCCTCCATTTGAAGGTTTGGCAATGAAAATCAATGGGATGTCTTCTTCCTCAAAATATCTATTCAATTCTTGGAGATAGGCTCTTTCTGAGGGGCCTTCACAAATAACCAGTATTGGTCTCTTTTGCACAGACATAAGGAACTCGCCTCGATTAGATATATGGAAATGGGATCCCGGAGAAGGTACCTTCAAGGTACTGTTTCCTGAATTTCGTTACGTTTCTTACTCCCTTGAAGTCAGATATTCGTTGAAAAGTAGTGCCTTTCTTTAAGGTTTTGTTCACGATTCCAATTTCAGATACTCGCATCATATCCTGATCCATTATGTCTGTGTTATGAGTGGTGAAGATCAACTGTGCATTCGTTCTGTTGTATCTTCTATCTTTAAACATTCTCACAATTTCTGCAAACAGATAGGGGTGAAGAGAATTCCCCAGCTCATCTATTACTAAAACATTTCCAGTTTTCAAGACTGACAACACAATCCCCAATATGCTTGCGACACGTTGGGTACCTAAGGACTCTTCCTGAAATTCAAATTGTACTTCGTTACCGTTTACATCTTTATGATATGTTTTGATCTCTGCATTCATAATTGTATTATTCGCAATATCATGAAGATATTCGTAGTGACCTTCTAGTTGTATATGGGGAGACCCTTTCAGCTCATTTTGCGTAAATTCCATGCGAGTAATATCGATATCAAGTTTTCGTAGAATTGATACTACTTCATGAAAGGCATGCTGCATATCAATATCGTTGTTGGTTTCAGCAAGTCTGTTCAACCCAAGCGTGAAGGGGAATCTGTTCCCTTCATATATTTCCAGCCTCTTCGTGATAAAAATATAGGCAGCTGTCATAGCAGTGTTTAATCCAGCATAATTCTTTCCAACAACTGTGATAAATGGAGTTCGAAAATCTTTTTCTTGATCGAGACATTCTACAGAGAAAATCGTCTTCAACTTTTCAATAGAATACACTTCAGTAGCCAGCCCATTGAAATGCGTAGTTTTTCCATCAATAGAGAAGATGCATTCAGAATCTCGTTTAAGTTTTTCATATACAATCTCCTTGTTATTGAGGTGTAAAGTGTACTGAAATGTATGGCCTGCTTGTAAAAACTCCAATATGAAGACCGTTGGATCAGCACTACTATGCAACCTATTTGGGGAACATGATTTGGGATTGAATTTGTTACGGACAATCATGGTTAATAGAGAAAAGGCCTTTATTATATTTGACTTCCCTGATGCATTTGCCCCGTAAAAGGCTAAACAAGGAACAGTTCTGATTTTGTGTTCTTCTAAAAAAGGGAGAATATCCATCTGATTATACCCATTTGGTGCTTTCTTTTCAGCATACGTCATGGGTATTGCAACATCAAGAATCGATCTGCAATTCTTTATTTGAAATGATAATAACATGAATTAGATTCCTCCTTGTCGATATATCTTAATATTATACCAATTAATGTAAATGTCAAGATAAACAAAAATATTGATTATCTTAGTTATTGGTTTACATGTAGTGCTCTAGTAAAGCTAGAACTTATCTCTATAAGTAGTGATACTGAAAATCTGGTATGAAGTGACTGTTGTTGGTGGGGAATTGAAATTACCCTGTCGGTCCTTTCAGTGGGGAATTATGATTACCCCCGACAACAGTCCCTTTGCCAATATACTTCCCCTTTACTGCTTCGAAAAACCTGCTGTATTCACTCTTCGGTTCATCCTCCTCGGTACCGGCGTAACACGAAAAAAAACCTGCCCAGCCGCAGATTTTTCTTGACAGGTGGAAAAAAGAGGGTTAAAAAGGTATAATCATTAGTTAATTATATCTTTATATGTACTGGTTCCGCCTGGTTCGGGATCAAAAAAAAGATGAGGAGTTATGTATGAAACTGACAAAGAGTGCTCTACTGGTGCTTGCTGTGCTGCTGGCGGGGGGGATGGCCTTTGCTGGAGCCAGCGGTGAGGCTGCCGGAGGTAATGATGTAGCGCAGGGGATTAAAATTGCCGCGTGCGGTGCATTCAGCGGGGCTGCGGCTGCTTCAGGAATGGAGATGTACAACTCGTTCCAGCTGGCCGTCGATGAGAGAAACGCTGCCGGCGGAATCAACGGAGTACAGGTAGAACTGCTGTGGGGTGATGACGGCGGCGATGCTTCGCAGGGTGTGACCGTCATGGAGAAACTCACCTCCGACAAGCTCGTCTACGGCATCCTCGGTCCGAATTTCTCCAGCGTCGTGGAAGCGGGTCTGCGGATCTCCTCAGAAGCAGGAGTCGCCCAGATCAGTTCGGCTGCCTCACGCCCGACTCTGACCGAAAAAGGGTATAACAACTTCTTCCGCGTCTGCTCCCGAGACGACGACTACGGCCCGGCAGTTGCCCGCTACATCGTGGAGGATCTCGGAGTCAGCTCAGTCTATCTGCTGAACAACAAAGATTCCTACGCCCAGGGGCTGGCGGATCAGATTGCCCAGACCCTCGAGGAACTCGGCCTGCCGACCCTCTACCGCGATACCATCGTTGCCGGAGCTAAGGACTACTCTTCCGTGCTC
>CAYSRK010000168.1:0-11966 GCA_964433385.1 uncultured Spirochaetales bacterium | reverse complement strand
CGCTACAGCTGTCAGCATGAACCGAGTATACCAGCGAAGGCGATTTCGCTCCATACCCCTGCTCTGAACGACCCCTGAATCTCCACTGAAGGTCTCCTGTAAAGTAGATTGCACGTTTTTCTTAATCATCTTTTTACCTCCAGTATTCCAGGCAGGTAGAACTCAGTTCCGAGCTCTGCTTGAAGCGCCATTGCCGGGGTCATTCCATTCAGGATTTTTCGAGGATAGGAGTTCATCCAATCCTGTATGCCTCGTACCGTCTGCTTCGTATACCCTCCGATATCCGATCCCTTGGGTATGAACCTTCTGATGATGCCGTTATGGTTCTCATTCGTCCCCCGCTCGAAACTGCTGTAGGGGTGAGCAAAATAGAGAATCAGTCGTTGTTTCGCCGAGAGTACAGAATACTCTATTCCCTCGATATCTGAAAACTCGCCTCCATTATCCCCTGTAACTGTCCTGAACAGTTTCCTGAAGAGCCTCGGCCCGGTCTGCCTCTCAAGTACATCGAGCTCCTTTCTCAGTGCCTCGGCACTCCTGTTTTTTATCCGGCGAGTAATTTCGAAACGGGTCTTACGTTCGGTGAGAGTCATCAGGCATGTTGAGCTGCTTCCCTTTGCTCCCACAACCGTATCGGCCTCCCAGTGCCCAAATTCACTGCGCTCATTAGCTTCCTGTGGCCGATTTGATATGCTTTTGGCCGCTGCAGCTGCCCGGGAGTGCCTTCTCGGCTCTCCTTTGCTCTTACGCCGCTTGCCTTTATACAGCAGATCCTCTTCGGTAATATCTCCCAAATATCCCGCCTGTATGTAATTGTACAAGGTCTTCTCGCAGATGCGGGTCTCACTGGGCCATCCCTCATTGTCAAACTCGGCTATCACAGCATACGGTGAATACCCCTTGTCCTTGATCAGGTGCCCCACCGCTTCCACCAGGGGCCAATCAAAGCCGAGTTTCACCTCAGGTCCTTTTGCAGATCCCTTCTGTTGTGCATCTCGTTGGGCATATTCTGCATTGTATTCCATCACCGTACTCAGATCGGTCTTTAGATGCTCCACCATCCCCCGTTTAAGTTCACGACGTATAGTCGACTCATGCTTGCCGAAGAGTCTTCCCAATACTGTCGGGCTGGTGATCTTTTTGTACTTGCCCGCTCCTGTGTAATGATACTGCAGTTGAAGTCGCTGCTCCCATGTGAAGTGTGTATACCTGCATGTGTTTTCTATGGTAAGCTTTGATCGTCCCATGGTGACCTCTTGATTGTTGTGTCGTAACTCAATCATAGCAGAGATCTGTGGGACTTTTTTATCTTTCTTCCTCCCTTCTTCTTTAGGCGTGCATTTCATGTTACCGCGCGCGATATAGTGCAGCCGGGCAGATTTTTATTGTAAGAAAAGCAGCACTGTATTATCATGGGACTGAGGCGGATATTCCGGTGCTCTGTTACCACAGGTGATCAGGATTCCGACACTGCCTGACAATGGACAAATGCATAAGGAGCTGAACATGAAGAAAAAGTATCTGGTACTCATGATAACCGCGGTGACGGTTATGATCATCGCCGGCTGTGCGACAGCCGTGCCCGCCGAAGAAAAACCCGAGTATCAGCCGATCATCGGCGCTGAAGGGCAGCCTCAGCCGGAATGGGTAAACAGTGTTCCCCGATCTGCTGACATGCATTACGAGACCGGATACGCCAAGCTTTCCAACAAGGCGAACTCCATACAGCGGGCTAACGCGGATGCCAAGGAGAAGATCTCTCAGTGGATCAATACCACCGTACAGAGCGTTATCGTGAATTATACCAGCGATTTCGGTTCCGGTGACGACCGGCAGTCAATTGAGGCCTTCGAGTCCATCTCCCGCCAGGTTGCCAACAATTCTCTCGTAGGCGTAACCCAGGAGGCGATGTGGGTTGACCAGGAAGGCGGCGTATGGGTTCTCGCGGCTATTCCCATCGAAAATACGCTGCAGGCTTTTGAAGCAGCTGAAGAGTCGTTCATGGTAAATGAAGCGGCGGCCTATGCGGAATTCAAGATGGATGAGGCGCTTGAAATGCTCGAGGAGACGCTCAAGCAGTAGTGTAATAGCTGATAACCGGGGGAGGGGAGACCATGAAAAACAGAACAGTCAGGCTGGCCGCAGCGGTATTTGCAGCGGTGCTTGCCTTCACAGGAACGGTCGGATGCGCTTCCAAGCTGAATCCTGACGGATCTCCGGCATGGACTACGAACCCTCCCTCGAACCGCAGCACCTTCTATGCGGTAGGGTACGGGAAGCTTTCAAACTACCAGAATTCCCTTATGCGGGCCGAATCGGCTGCAAGTGACCGGATCGCCCGCTGGGTCTCCACTTCGGTGCGGGGGGCTTTGAATAATTATTTTCAGGATTCGGGAACTTCCGGGGAACAGTCGCTTGAGATGATGGAGAGCATATCCTCGCAGATTGTCAGCATCTCGATCGGGGGAGCTCAGATGGAGGAGCAGTGGATCGACCCCGATGGCGGGGTCTGGGTTCTCTACTCCTATCCGAAAAAGAATGTGAAGGATGCGTACGCCCGGCAGGCTGAGGAGCTTGAGCGCCGCAGCGAGGCCTACCAGGCCCAGGTGCTGATCGAGTATCTGGAAAAGCAGCTGGAAGGGGATTGAGCTTCTTCGATGAATTGAAGGACCTATTCAGCCTGCGGCGATTCTTGTTACGCTGTCAATACGGACTGAAAACTGCCCCCCGGGGGCGGTATACTCGATAACGGTTCCTGCCTGTTCCCCCATGAGTGCGAGCGCGAGGGGAGAGAGGATTGAGATATTGTCCGGATGATCATCGATAAACGCCGGAAATACCGGGATAACCCGTCCTGTTGTTCCTGAATCCAGGTAGGTGCAGTTTACTGCGGAACCGATAGTCACCACATTTTCCGGAATTTCCTCTTCTGCCATGACAGCCGCATTGGTCAGTTCCTGGTCAAGCCGCGCGTAATGCGGCAGCAGCGGTTTGCCCGTACGCTTATACGCATCTATGATGCCGCGCAGCTTCTTGTAATGCTCTTCGTTGAGGATAATCTTTTTCTGTGCCATGGGCTGCACTTCCTTTCTGAGGTTATGAAAAAACGGCAGTGCAGCGCTTGTTCAGCCGCTCTGCCGGTACGGAGTCCCGTTCCCCTATTCTATCGTTTAATCTTCTTTTTCTGTACCGGTAAAAAATAAGCAGCTGATATACACAGTTTCTACATGGTTATGCGTTCTTGTTGGGGTTCTGAGGGGAACTGGTGCGAAGGAAGGTGGCTAAATTCATGCCGCTGCGGCTGAGACTTAGTTTTCTGCGGATGCTGATGCGGTGTCTCTCCACGGTGGAGGAGGCTATGCCGAGCATGTCGCTGACCGCCTTGGTTGAGAGTCCGCAGCGGATCAGGGCGCAGATTTCCAGTTCACGGGGCGTCAGAACTTTTACCATGGCAGGGTCGAGCGTGGATTCATCACCGGCAACCGTATCAAGCAGGCTGATCAGGTGCATGATGATTTCCCGCTGCTCCTCTTCGAGGATGCCGCTCTGCAGCAGGCGACTCAGCAGGGGGACGGCTGATGTGTGGAGCTTCATGCGAAATGATGCCGCAGCCTGATCCTTTTCAGCCTGTATCTGTGACAGGACCTCCCGCAGAGCGGTATGCTTGGCATCGAGCTCCTCTGTTCTTTTCCTGAGATCGTCTGTCAGGCGGCGGAGCTCGAGGGCGTTGGCGAGAATGTCCGCAGTGGATACGATGAGGTTCTTCTCCCTTGGGTCAAATGTGAACTGCAGGTTCTCCGGATACTCCGCGCTGATGCACAGCGTGCGCAGTCCGTCGCCGGCAGAGAGTTTTCTGCAGGCAAGCACGCGGCAGGGGGGAGATGCCTGCAGAACGGAGAGGTCCGTCGGTGCCCGATCCTCATTGAGGGCAGCTTCGACCGAAACAGCCTCGGGATGCTGCATGGCCTGAGCGAGTATCTCTGCCGTTTCCAAGAGAAGTGTGTGTATCTCGATATGAGGGGCGGTAAAGAGTGATGCAAGCCGGTAGAGCGCATCAAGTTCCTTTTCCCGTTCCTTCAGGGCTTCAGCTGTCCCTGGCGTACTGGCGAGCTCCCGCATGAGCCGTACTCCTGTTCAGTCACCGGTCCCGGCAATCGTCCTTCTTATCGTAAATCCTGGTGCCGCCCGGTTGACCTGCCGCAGTATTTCGTTCAATAGTATCATAAAGCGGACAGTTACGATATCCTGCGCGAAGATGCCGCTGATAAGAATTGAGGTTGGTATGAATATAAGCGTTCGCAGAATCCGTCCAGGTACTGCGGTATGGGCTTCAGCACTCGTTGTGCTCCTTCTCATGATAACCGGGAGCTGCGCCACGCAGAAACAATCGATCGGGACTGCCGAGGTGCAGGAACTCTGGAGCCTGGACGGCTGGCCGCTGAATGTCTTCATGGGAGTCTCTGCGCCCTACAGCAGTCGTGAGAGGATGGTACGCGAGGCGCTCTATCAGTGCGCCCGCTCCATTGCCCTCAGCAGCCGGCTGGAAGTTACCAACGCCCTGGTTTCTGAGTCTTCGCATAAGCGGGGAGTCTACTCCTTCGCCACTGAAGGCAGCGTCCGTTACAGCGAGAGCGACATTCTCGCCATACTCGAGCGGCTCACCCTTCTGGAAGTCCGCGGTGGAGACGGAATCGGGGTTGTGGTGATCGCAGCCGACGAACAAAAACCCCCTCTTCCGCGGCCTTACGAACAGAGCCGTGATGAGCGGGGGACTCCCGTCTGGGTCAATTCCCCACCTGCGGTCCCCGGCTGGATAACGGCAGTCGGGGACACGCTCGGCTACCGGTTTATCCGGGACTCGCTTGAGGCTGCCGATGTCCAGGCTGCGCTGAATCTTCTGCCGCTCATTCCGGGTTCGTTGACCCGGGCTCGCTCCTATGCGGTAAGCGATACGGTCCGGACCGGGTCTGCCGACGAAGTTTTCCTGCAGTCCTTCGAGGAGGGGGTGCTGCAGATCTCCGAAGGAGCTCTTGAGGGATTTACCATCCTGGCCCGATGGTACGATGTGAAGAGCAACAGGTACTACTCCCTTGCAGCGGTTCCTGAAAGGGGGAAGAATGATTGAACTGCAGGAAGCGGTAAAACAGTACGGAAAGCTCAAGGCTGTAGATTCAATCTCCTTCACCGCAGAAAGTGGTGAAATATTCGGTCTGCTCGGACCGAACGGGGCAGGAAAGACGACGACGATCCGGATGATCATGAATATCATCGCTCCTGATACGGGGAGGATTCTCTTCGACGGCAGGCAGATGACCGAAGCCGATAAAAACCGCATCGGATACCTGCCGGAGGAGCGGGGTCTCTACAAGAAGATGCGGGTAGAAGAACTCCTGCTGTACGTCGGACGTCTGAAGGAACAGCCGGATGAGCGGCTGCGGCCCAATATTACGCGGTGGCTGAGCACGTTCGGTTTGTCAGAGTGGAAAAACAGGAAAATCGAGGAGCTTTCCAAGGGCATGGCGCAGAAGGTCCAGTTTATGGCGGCTGTGGTTCATGATCCCGATATCATGTTTTTCGATGAGCCGTTTTCCGGACTGGACCCGGTAAGCACTGATCAACTGAGGGAGTCGATCCACTCCCTGGCGCAGGAGGGCAAGACAGTCCTCTTTTCAACCCATATTATGGAACAGGCAGAGAAGATCTGCAGCCGGATACTGCTGATGAACAGGGGTAAGGAGGTAGTCTCCGGAACGCTTTCAGATGTCAAGAATCGGTTCGGGCAGCGGACTGTCCATATGGAATTTTCCGGAGACGGTTCGTTCATCGGGTCCCTACCCCAGGTTGCGCGGGTGGTGAGCTTTCCCCGCTACAGTGAAATTACTCTGAGCGAGGGAGCCGATACAGACGCGCTGCTCAGGAATCTTGCCTCACGGCTGTCTATCAGTTCCTACACGATCAGCACCCCTTCCCTGCATTCGATCTTTATCTCGCTGGCAGGATCAGAGGAGGGAAGATGAACTGGCGCAAGTTTCTTACTATAGCCGGACGCGAGTTCCGCGCTATAACGGCAACGAAGACCTTTATCATTATGACCGTTATCGGTCCGCTTTTAATCTTTGTCATAGCCGTGGTGCCGAGCCTCCTCTCCAACTCGCTCGATACGGTCCAGGAAGGGAGCCGGATTGCCGTGTTCGGAGCCGATCCGGACATGATAGTGGCGCTGCAGGCGGCATTCGCCGACTCGGGCATCCGTATTGAGGAGGGGGAGGGGTTTGCGGAGACGAAGCTCCGACTTGCTGATGACGGTAAACTCCAGGGGATTCTCGAGATCCCGGCGGCGGTTATTGCCGGCTCGTCATCCGGAATGGGGGAGTCTGCAGAGACGCTGTACTACTACTCCAGGACCGGGACCGATATTGTCGTCTATGAGATGCTCAGGAACGTTGTCGGAGGTATTCTGGTTGCGCGGAGGATGGCTGAGGCGGGTTTCTCTCTGGAGGAGGTCCAAAGGCTGTCGAATATGCCCGCTCTCGAGGTCCGCAAGGTAGGCAGAAGCGGAGAGACTGAAGAGGGTCAGGACCTGTTCAGCATCATCATGCTGTCAGTCTCCTTCATCCTGCTGCTCTATATGTCGATACTGCTCTACGGGCAGATGGCGGGGAGGGCAGTGGTAGTCGAGAAAACGTCGAAGACGGTTGAACTGCTGCTTTCGTCGGCGAGACCGCAGGAGATACTGCTCGGCAAGGTGTTCGGCATCGGTTCAGCCGGGCTCCTGCAGTACGCGGTGTGGGTAGGCGCGGGGCTGCTGATTCTTACGGTCTTCGGGCCTCTGTTCAATTTCACTGCCCCCGCAGGCTTAACACCCAGGACGCTCTTCTTTCTCGTTATCTTCTTCCTGGCTGCGTTCATCCTTTACGCGACAATTTATGCCGCCCTCGGTGCAGCTGCCGAGGATGAGCAGAATCTGGGACAGCTCGCCTGGCCGCTGATCATGTTTCTTATTATTCCCATGGTCATGGTTTCACCGCTGGTGATGAATCCGAATGCCCCGCTGGCTGTTTTCTTCTCCTTTTTTCCCTTCACCTCCCCGATTGTGATGTTCATTCGGGTTATGGTGAGCATGCCGCCGGTTTGGGAGCTGCTGCTCTCCCTGGCGATTATGGGGCTTGCTACTGCGGCTGCAGCTGCGGCTGCGGCAAGAATTTTCCGGGTAGGCATTCTGATGACCGGTAAGCGGGCGACATTCAAGGAGCTGATGGTCTGGCTGCGCTATCCTCAGGGCTGAGGAACCGGCAATAGTTTGGAAAAAGATCAGGAGAAACGGCTGCGGAGGCTTGCCGGACGAACAGTCGGAGAGTACATTTCTATAAACTGACGGCAGATTTCACGAAAGGGAGGAACGAGCATGAAAACTGTATCAGAGATTCTGGCTAAGAAGGGTTCTGAGGTTGTCGGTCTGCAGGCGGGGGACACCCTGGCGCAGGCGGTCTCAAAGCTTACGCAGTACAAGATCGGTGCGTTGCTGGTGCTTGACGGCAAGGGCGGAATCAGGGGTATTCTTTCCGAACGGGACATTATCAAGCATATGGCCGGTAAAGTGTCGGTCTCCACCGATACCCCGGTATCCGAGCTTATGACCAAGGGAGTAACCTACGTGAAGCCGCATCAGAGTGTTGATGAGTGTCTTCAGCTGATGACGACAGGCCGTTTCCGCCACCTGCCGGTGGTTGAGGAAGAGAAGCTCATCGGTATCGTCTCAATCGGCGATGTGGTGAAGGCTGTCCTGGAAGATCGGGCTCTGCAGATCGGAGAGCTTGAATACTACATCACCAACAGCTACTGACGGGATTACCGTTCGGCCGGCGGATAAGCGCGCGAGGTTTTCCCCGGCCGTATGCCCGCTCTTAGCTGAGGAGCAGACGCTATGGAGTATACGATTCACGGTACGGTAATGCCTGTTCTTGAACTGGTGCTCGGCAGGGAGGAGACGATAGTCAGCCAGGCCGGGGCTATGAAGTGGAAAGATTCCTCTGTGGAGATGGAGACCCGTATGCCGGGGGGAATCGGCGGTTTTCTCAAGCGGGCTGTATCCCAGGAGTCGGTTTTCCTCAATTACTTCCGTTCGCGCCGCGATGGCGGCAGGCTTGCTTTCGGGCATCCCTATCCTGGCACCATTATCCCGATTGCAGTTCACCGGGATTCAGTTATCTGTCAGAAGCGCTCCTTCCTCTGCAGCGAGAGTTCGGTACAGTTCGATATCGTCTTCCAGAAACGTCTCGGGACGGCGTTTTTTGGGGGTGAGGGACTGATCATGCAGGAGCTTTCCGGCAGTGGAACGGCATTCGTAGAGGCTGACGGCGAGGTAGTCACCCTTGAGCTGGCCCGGGGAGAGACGATCCAGGTCGAGACGGGTGCTGTGGCAATGTACGAAGCCTCAGTAGAGATGAATATTGAGATGGTGCGGGGTGTATCCAACGTTCTCTTCGGCGGGGAGGGGCTGTTTCTCACGACCCTCACCGGACCGGGACGGGTATGGATTCAGACTCTCTCGATCCAGGCTCTAGCCCGTGAGCTCTACCCTTATTTCCCCCACCCGAAGGAGAACTGATCACCTGTCAGTTCCAGTCGAGCAGTCTTTTTTCTCCCTCGAGCTCCTTCACACCGCTGATGTCCTGCGTAACCTCGAGGACTCCGTCGTACGCTCCTTCATGCGTATAGAGGGCAAGGTAGGTAATGCTGATAAACCGCCCTTTGACGTACAGACGAAATTCAGCCCTGGTCCGGCGACGGTTTCTGAAGGATTCGAGGATCTGCTCCACGACGTTGACGCTTTCAGGGGGGTGGCAGTTACGGACATCTCTTCCGATGACAGCCGGGGAACGGGGGAATATCCTGTGCTCCGGCGTGCTGAAGAAGACCACTTTGTCCTCTGCGCTGACAAGAGTGATATCGACCGGCAGGTTGTTGAAGATCTGCAGGAGCTGCCCGGCGGTCAGGGTACCGGTGGGCAGTACCGCTGATCCGCTCCCTGGTGACTGTATCCGGCCCTCGTACCCGAGTTCCTGCTCACGGAGCATGCGTTCCCAGGCCTCAGGAGGAATAAGACTTCGTACAGCCGGGAAGAGAACTTTCTCCTCCCGGAAGATCATGTGGCCGACATCGAACATGAGGCGGCCGATGAGGGTGTTCAGTTCCTTCAGCTGCGGAGGCTCGTTCGCGCCGAGGAGGGCCCGGAGGCTTTTCATGCTGCTTCTAACGTCGTCATGGATGGACCACATCAGTTTCAGACAGCCGTGCTGCTTCACATAGGTTTCGATGTAGGAGAAGAGGATATTCTCCTTGTTTATGTAGTGATCGTGAGCGACAGACAAAGCATCCAGCTGCGCTGCAAGCAAAGCGGTCCCGTTGCTCCCGAAACGGTTGATCCGGGCGGCTGCTTCCTTCAAGCGAGCAAGGCATGCGCGGATCCGCTTGTTCTCCTCAGCCATCTTGAGCGCGTAGGGAGCGTTCTGCCGGGCAGTCGGATACTGCTCAAGGGCAGCTGAAAGGAGGTTCATCAGCTTGCTGACTGCCGGCTTCACTTTCTCCAGATCGGGTTCACGGGAGACTATCCAGTCAACAAGGAGCATCGCCTCCTGCGGGGTTACCTTCTCGGCGGCTTCCCGGTAGGTCTCCCAGCTGCCGCTTATCGACCCCTGCTCAAGCAACCGGGCGCACAGTCCGGTCAGCAGGGTTATCCGCTGCGTATCTCCTTTCAGGCTCTCAGGTTTCATCGACAGTGCTCCAGGCTACAGCTGCGGGTAGACGATTTTTTTCCCCAGAACTGCCTCGGTTGCCGCAAGAGCCCACTTTACCGATTTTAACCCGTCCTCGGCTGAAACAGCCGGCGGCCGCTCGTCCCTTATGCTCTCTACGAAGTCGGTCATCTCGTCAAGGTAGGTGCTGCGGTACAGGTCATAGAAGTCCTTGAAAAATGTCTTGTGTGAACCGTGTTCGTCGATGGTTATCAGGCGGTTGTTCAGCGGTTCGGTACATACCCGCAGAACTCCCTCGGTGCCGTAGATCTCGGTTTCCACGTGGTAGCCGTAGGTGCAGTTTCTGCTGTAGGAGAACTGGCCGGTCATTCCATTGGCGAACTCCATCAGGAGAGCGGCATTGTCGACATCGTTGAATTCGGGGAGGAAGTCGTAGACGTAGGCTCCGCCTAACCCGTAGATGCTGACTGCCTCGGTGTGCAGGAGCCAGCGGGCGAGGTCGTAGTCGTGGCTGCCCGTATCGAGAATGGTTCCCCCGCTGACGGGGCTGAAGCGTCTGAAGAAATCAGGGTCGAAATAGTAGTCCCTGTTGACGTTTCTGATGGAAATCGGCTTGCCGATGGAGCCGGAATCCAGTTTCTCCTTCGCAGCCCGGTATGAGGGGTCAAATCGTCGGTTATGGCCGACATGGATGCTCGCGCTGCAGCGGGGAAGATACTCCTCAAGTCTTCTGATCTCTTCCCTGTTGAGGGCAATCGGCTTTTCGATGAAGATGTGTCTGACTCCTGCCCTGCAGGCGGAAAGAAGATGTTCACAGTGCTCGGAGCTAGCCGAGGCGATGACGATTCCGTCAAGCTCCTCCATCCTGATAAACTGTTCGTAGTCAGTTGTGATGACCGGAATATCGAGCAGGTCCCGGTTGCGCTCAAGCCGTTCCCGGTTTGAGCCGCAGGCAGCGTAGAGCTCTGCCCCCCTGATCCGCCCCGCAATATTCTCCGCATGGCTGAAACCCAGCCTGCCCATCCCGATAATTCCCAATTTCACGTTTTTTGTACCCATACCCTTGCCCATCCTTTCTCCGGTATTGTGATAGGGAAACGGTAGGGTTTTTGGGAAAAAACATCAAGAGGCGCGATGCGGCTTTCAGCGGCGCTCTCCTTTGTAGATTCTTAGGGCAATATCCTGTACGCCGGCCCGGTGTACGACCGCTGAATATATGTCGGTGATATAACGGAGGTTCATGCTCCGTGTATTCAGCCCGATAACATTCGCATAGTTACCCGGTACAATTGACCCAAACTCAGTGTCCAGGCGCAGTGCTTGAGCTCCGCCTGAAGTCGCCGCATGAATAACCCTGCGTGCAGTTACTGCAGCTGGATTCCGCGTATACCCTCTGACCGTCCGCGAAAGCATATCCATTTCACGAAACATGTCAGGGGAGGTGAACATCATATTGTCCGTTCCCAGGCCGATGGGGACTCCTGCATCTAGGAGTTCGGCAAGCGGAGGAATACCATCGGCAAGGATCCCATTGGTCCGCAGACAGAGAACCAGCGGGATTCCGGCAGTGGTGATCAGGGAAATATCATTGGAGACGGGGTTGGTGACATGTACAAGCAGCAGTCTGGTGTTCAGTCGGGCAGCACGGGCTATTTCAGTCATACCCCATTGTTCAAGACAGAGCTTCTGGGCTTCGGGTGTCTCTGCAGCGTGCACTGCAAGAATCTTTTCCTCTGCTGAAAGGAGCTCAGCAGCATATTCGAGGGTTTCAGAGGAAAAGTCGGCGACATCACCTATTCCGAGACCGCTGCTGAGGGTAATGATATCTGGAATAAGCTCTTCGTAGGGTCGGACTGCAAGCTCCCGCCAGTCCGGTTCACCGAAGGTTGCCGCAGTGAGGGGGAGGCCAACGAGGGCTTTCCTCAACAGGGCGGCACCTGCACTGCCTTCTTCGCGAAAATCCCCGATCAGCCCGATGCCGTTGGCGAGCATCTCCAGTGCTCCGTGACGGATGGCGGCGCTAATCTCTTCCTCCCCCCTGCTGCGCAGAAGACGGTACTTCAGACCGTCAGGGGGAGAAACCGCCTCAATGGTGGGGCGGCCTACTCCTGCCTCTTTGGCAAGGGTATCACCGATATGGGTGTGCGCATCGACGAATGCCGGCATGCAGAGGATTCCGGGGAGAGATAGGGTGAGTCCGGTTTCCCGAGG